>NZ_JANAVL010000030.1:0-24117 GCF_024213455.1 Domibacillus sp. A3M-37
CACTTCTACTATATAAAAAATAGCAGTACAGACCAATGCCTTGATCTGTACTGCTAATCTTAGTATGTTTTGTGTCCAAATTATTGACTCAAATCCAGTATATTGTTGTGCAGACGCCAGGCCAATAAAAGGACTCATAAACAATACCTTTTCACTAGCAGGTGAGTTATCGTAGAAGCAGGGAGAGGGTAGATAAAATGTTTTTAGATGAAAGAAGCGCTGCTTTACTAAAAATTTTACAAAATTCGCCCAACTTAAAAATGAAAGAACTTGAAGCCCAGACTGGTCTTACAAGAAGACAAATCCAATATAGTCTAGGAAAAGCGAATGACTGGCTTCAATTGCAAGGTTATAGACTAATCCGTCATGATCGGGAATCAGGCTATTTTCTACCTGAAAAAATTCCGAATGAACAGGTGAACATACGGTTAACAAAACGGACTTATGCTTTTTCAGAGACGGATAGAGACAAAGTATATAGTCTTATGATCTTGCTTAGTCAGGAAGAATTGTCTGTCTACCATTTTCAATCAGTAACTGGCCTTTCAAGAAACACAGTATTAAAAGATTTGCAGCGCCTAAAGGAGAAATTGCAACAAACAAAGCTTGTTCTTCAATATTCTAAACAAGCTGGGTACATCATAAAAGGTCGAAACCGGCTGAAAAGGTATGTGGTTGAACAATTAGTGCATGATGTATTAAATAGTTCAAACAGCCAGTTAATTATTGAATGTGTATGGGGCGATAATAAAAAGCAAATTGGTTCCATTCGGCTTCACCTTGAGCGGATGGAACATGAACTTGGGATTATTTTTACGGATGAACGTTTGCAGGAACTGACATATTTGTTTTTATGTACGGACCAGCTTATCAATAAAGGCGAAGAACTAGATGAAGATAAGAACTGGACTCCTTTTGTTGCGGCTGAGGAATATAAAATGATTGAACAAATGGTTAAAACAAATGCTTTTCAATCAGAATGGAACCAAACAGAAAAGTTATATGCAACTTTACATTTATTAAGTATGAATCGAACAAAAGACATTTCGCCTCTTGAAGAGGATAAAGTTATTTACACTCTGTTGCAGAAGATTACAGAAGAATTTGAGCGATTAGCTTGTGTTCATTTGCAGGAAAAAGAACTTTTTTTTCAACAGTTATACATTCATTTTAAACCAGCGTATTACCGTTTGAAATATGGACTTCTACAAACGAATCCAATGACAGAGCGGGTGCAGAAAGTTTATCCTGAACTGCATCATATGGTCAAAAAATCGTTAGTGTTACTAGAAAAAGAGATTGGCGGTTCAATACCTGAAGATGAAGCCGCATACTTTACTCTACATTTTGGCGGATGGTTACGAAGACAAGGGACAACATTGGATGACCGAAAAAGAGCGATTGTTGTCTGTCCAAATGGAGTAGGAATCAGTAATATTCTCATTTATACACTGAGAGAATTGTTTCCGGATATTTTATTTTTAGATGTTCTATCCGTTCGGAATGCAGCTGAATATCCATTATCGTACGATTTAGTTTTTTCAACCGTACATTTAAGAACAGGAGCCACTTTGTTTGTTGTTCCGGCTATTTTAGAAGCAAAGGACAAACATAAGCTGCGGCAACAAGTTATACAGGAACTATATGGTTATACAATACAAAATGTAAATGTTTCAGCCTTGCTTAAAGTGATCTCTAAGTACGCAACGATTCATGAAGTGGATCAACTTGAAAAGGCGCTTGAATCAAATTCATATAATTATACATCAAAAACAAATAATTATTCCTTAGAGGAGGCAGGAAAACCAGTGTTAGAACAATTAATCAATTTACAAACGATTCAGATACAAAAACGTGTTTCAGATTGGAAGGAAGGAATTAAAGTTGCTGCACAGCCTCTCATTGATTTAGGAACTATCGAAGATCGATATGTAGATTCTATTATCGAAGCTCTTGAAACGAACGGACCATATATGGTCATTACACCTGGAGTGGCTATTCCACACTCGCGTCCAGAACATGGGGTTCGCTCTTTATCTATGAGTTTGCTGAAATTAGATGAACCTGTAAATTTCGCGCCAGATAAACCTGTTCAGCTAATTATTGTGTTAGCTGCTGTAGATAATGATTCACATTTACGTGCATTAATGCAACTTACTCAATTATTGAGTGAACCAGCTAATATCGAAGAGATGGTAAACGCTTCGGATAAATCTATGCTTATGGAATACGTTCATAAATATTCAAAGGAGGAAACAAAATGAAAATCATGGTAGTTTGCGGAAATGGATTAGGCAGCAGCTTTATTATGGAGATGAACGTAAAGAAGGCACTAACTGAAATGGGAAAAACGGCAGAAGTAGACCATACAGATTTAACGTCAGCAAAAACAGTAAATGCGGATATTTTTCTAGGAGCGGCTGATATCGTCGGCCAGCTTGATGATGGGACTCGTACAATTGTTACGCTGGAAAATATGATGAGCATTCCCGAAATTACATCTAAACTACAACCACACTTAGGATAAAAAGGAGAGATATTCATGACGAAAATCATGGTAGTTTGCGGAAATGGATTAGGCAGCAGCTTTATTATGGAGATGAACGTAAAGAAGGCACTAACTGAAATGGGAAAAACGGCAGAAGTAGACCATACAGATTTAACGTCAGCAAAAACAGTAAGTGCTGATATTTTTCTAGGAGCGGCTGATATTGTCGGCCAGCTTGATGATGGAACACGTACGATTGTTACGCTTGAAAATATGATGAGCATTCCTGAAATTACATCTAAACTACAACCACATTTATCATAAAATTAGAATTCAAAGGGGATAGAGTATAATGCTAGACATTATTATGAAAGATATTTTAGGCACACCTTCCATACTGGTAGGTCTTTTTGCCCTCGTCGGGTTGCTTCTTCAGAAAAAATCCAGTGCTGATATTGTATCTGGAACACTAAAAACCGTTATGGGTTTTATCATCATTGGAGCTGGTGCTGGCGTTCTGATCGCCGCATTAGATATATTCGGTCAAATGTTTAATCACGCCTTTAATGTTGATGGTGTTATTCCGAACAATGAAGCGATTGTAGCAGCCGCACAAAGTAACTTTGGTACATCTACCGCACTTATTATGGTCTTTGGTATGATCGTAAATATTCTATTGGCTCGTTTCACACCATTTAAATATATTTTTTTAACAGGCCACCATACACTTTTCATGGCGTGTTTGATTGCAGTGGCCCTGTCAGTGGGTGGTCTTCAAGGTATTGGTCAAATTGTTATTGGGTCTGTTTTGCTTGGGTTATGTATGGTCCTTTTCCCCGCTTTGATTCAGCCGTATGTCCGTCAAATAACGGGTAGTGACGATTTTGCCATTGGTCATTTTGGTTCAATTGGTTACTTTGTTTCAGCTACTGTAGGGAAATGGTTTGGTAATAAAGAAAAAACGACTGAACAGCTTAAAGTACCAAAATCGTTAGGTTTTCTGCGGGATACATCTGTTGCCGTATCATTAACGATGACAATATTCTTTGTAGTTGTAGCGCTCTTTGCTGGCCAAAATTATATTGAAACAGAGCTTTCTGGCGGTTCTAACTTTATCGTATTTTCTTTTATACAGGCGATTACGTTTGCTGCTGGTGTCTATATTATTCTTGCCGGTGTTCGGATGTTGATTGCAGAGATTGTTCCTGCCTTTAAAGGAATTGCAGATAAGATTGCTCCTAATACAAAGCCAGCACTAGATTGTCCAACTATTTTTCCTTTTGCACCAAATGCCGTCATTATTGGATTCTTATTTAGTTTTTTAGCAGGGCTTTTGTCAATGTTTATTCTTCCTTTAGTAGGGTTAAAAGTTATTGTTCCGGGACTTGTACCTCATTTCTTCACAGGAGCCGCTGCGGGTGTATTTGGAAATGTTACCGGCGGTCGTCGCGGAGCAATGTTGGGCTCATTCGCCAACGGTGTCATTATAAGTTTTCTTCCAGCTGTTTTATTAGCATTATTAGGAGATGTAGGATTTAAAGGTACAACATTTGGCGATTCAGACTTTGGTGTAGTTGGTACCTTAATAATCGGCATTATGAAACTTTTAGGACTAGCCTAATTAGCGTATGCATCTATTTTAATGAAGAATATTTTGAAAATTCTGCACTAACAAAAAGCAGGTATAGGTCTAGGGACCACAAAAACACTCGCTGTAAAAGCAGGAAGAAAATCATCCGGCATTAACAACCTTGTTTGGATAGGAGAATCCGTAGCGAAAGCTGCGAAATTATCAGATTTAGGGAATAAAGATTTAATAAAACCCATTGTTATGTCTCCGGTATTTTATACCAATTACATGGATATTCATAAGGGGGAAAATGAAAATGCAGAATCCTTTTCGAGCAGCAGTTATAGTAGTGATTATGGTACCTATTATCATGGAGACTTAATTATTCCAAATTTCAATGATTGGATTAATGATGGGATGAAAGACTAAAGCAATTTCCTATCTTTATCTTTTCTCAAATAAATTTAGTAGCCTTCTGTTGTCTAAATCGATAGAAGGCTACTGTGTTTTCAAGATAATTAAACGATTTTATTTTCTGAGTACACCAGATCCACAACATTTTTTATACTTTTTGCCGCTATCGCAAGGACATGGTTCATTTCGTCCGACCTTCACTATTTGAGAGGGAGTTGTAGATCCAAATATTTCAGTATCGATATTTTCATAAGGATCTTTGGTTAAACTATAATCAAAAAAATTAATTATATAATCTTCCTCTTTAAACCTGACCAGGGGCTTGTACACACCTTCATAATATTTAATAAAAGGCCTAATTGCTACAGGAGCTTCAAGAAAATCTATAAATTCCTCGACTGAAGGATAGTTTTCTTTCCATAGGTTTTGGTAATTTGATTCGTTTATTTTTGTTCCACCTATGGAAACACCCTTAATATTCGGTGACATAAAGAATTTTAATAATGATGATGAATCAATTATTTCTACCCCTTGCCGAACTACTGTGGAGAAGTCAAAAATATTTGTACAGATTAATTTTATAATTTTATTAGGGACTTCATCTGGTAACTCAAAACTACACTGCTCCTTTATTTTCTCCCAGTCTTTCTTTATAATATTCTCTCTCCTGTTAACCTGCTCAATTCCAAAATCGATTGTCTTTAATGCGTTTCTCTTTTCTTTATCTGAAAATGGTCTTTGTAAATGTTTAAATTCAATTAATAACAAGTAGTCTTCAAACAACCCAATAAAATCAAATTCAACATCCCGGTCATCATAAGCCATAAATTCAATTTTATTGGTATTAACTTGAATATGAGGATTATATGATAAAATAAACCTCAATTCTCGCTCGAAATCTATACCTTTGTCTGCGATTTTTATTCCTAACTCGGAAACCAATATTTCAATTTTTCGCGCGACGTTGTTTTGTAAAATTAAAGTTGGACAAAAAATCAACATGTTTCTCCCGACATATACCAGTGGTTTAGAAAAAATATCTAAACGTGGCTCACCATAAAAAGTAAAGATGTTGATAATTTTTTCTGCAATTCCGTACTCAACATCATACAGCTGGGATAGCTGCGCAATTAAATCTTTCTTATCGAGTATAGGAGCTAACTTTTTATATTGACTCTTATCCTGTTGATTAAAGTCCTTATATACCGCTCCCTGATAAATGTGCGCAAGCGTAGCAAGATATTCTGCTCCTATAAAGAGATCAGTAATTTTTATGCCATCCCATTCAATATCAAAGTAAATATCATCTAATGATTCAAGGAGAGAGTTAAGTGCATTTTTGATAAATACAGTAGCTTTGAAAAAATCTTTTTTGTTTAACTGGAACAACCCTTCTGTATTGCTTACATCTAGCTTTTTTGATATTTCCTCACAATAGTGGACTGACTCTGTATTTTCTTTTACATACTGAGCATGTTTCTTATTGAGGTTAATATGATCGCGGTAACCATATCTATCAATTGCAATTCTTTCCTTCATAAAGTCTTCTTTGTTTTTAGGGAAGAACAAATATTGTCTTAGCTCTGTTTCGGGTTCTTCCTTAAACTTAACTTCCCATTCTCTATACTTGAATTTCCCCCAAAGATCTACAAGAAGATTTCTTTGATGCGACAAGTAAAAAATTTCCTCAAAGCTTGCATCCCCGTAAGGAGTAATATCGCCATGATCAAAATCCACTGTCTTTTCAATTGTACGGCGACCTTTATAGTATAAAAGTCTAAATAAAGTGTCTGCACTTTCAATTAAAGATTCTAGTCTATCGGTTTCGGATATCTTGATTTCTCCTTGACCATCAGTTGAAAATTTAGCCACCGCCGATTCCATACCAGTAAAGAAACCTTTATCATTAGAGTTTTTCTCTTTAGATAATCTTTGTTGATCCTCAATATAAATACAATACATTTGCAGTTGTTCCGGTAAAGAGAATTCAGAATAAGTATTCTTCCCTACTATCTCTGAGTTGCTCTTCGCATTTTGATATATAACGTTAATTGCATCAGTGATTTGGGCTGCTTGACTAAAGAATTTATAGAATTCACCTTGCTTCCCCATAATTTCTTTTCCAGCAAGAAGCATCGCTTTCGTAAGTGTATCTACCTTTTGATCCGTAGTAGTCCTTTCAAATGGTTCAGGTAGGCTGCTACTCAAAAGTAAACTTTTTTTAAAATTTTCAGGGTTTTCATTGAATGTGTTAATAAGTATTTCGGCAGCTGTATCTACATCGTGCCTATCAAATGCTTCTTTTAGATTGTTTAAGTCCATTCTTCATACTCCTTGGTCCAAAAAAGTAATATTGATCTGTCTTATGGAAAGTATGACAAAAATTACTAGCAGAACCTTATATTTCAGATATTACACATTAATAAGTTTTTCTTGGATTGTTAACACTAAATCATATAACTTTCTTAAGGGACGATCGTTTTCTTAAAGTCATCGTTATATTTTTTGCCTGCAGGTTTACGTTCCAATTCGGACACATCCTCTCAAAAATAATTGTAAGGACTTAATTAAACTGTGTCCATGAAACTATACTAACTCCAGGGGCAAATGAATTCACCTTATTTATTTTTGTTGCGATTCCTCTTGCACTTAAATCCATTGTTTCGGGTGGGATACTGAGTTTTGCAAGAGCATTAGGTGAGTTTGGAGCCACACTCATGTTTGCAGGGAACATCCCAGGGAAAACACAAACAACGCCAACAGCCATCTATATAGCCATTGACTCAGGTGATATGCAAATGGCTTGGTTATGGGTAGTGAGTATGATTTATTTCATTTTTTATGTTGATCTGCGTAAACCTAATGAAGTCTTAAAATTAAACATATAAATGCTATTCTTTCATTAAAGGAAAGAAACCCCGATTCCCTTTGTAAATCATGCAGGAATTGGGGTTTTTTCATATGAAATCTCTTAACGTTGTAAATCCGCATTTTCCTGACGGGACCCCAAGGAGAAGAGAGGCAGCTTATTATGGCATGATTTTGTTAGCAGAGATAGCGTTTTTTAAAGTGCCTTTTACGTTAAGTTGATTCAGGCAAATACCTAAATTCACCATAGGAATTGCAAGGGCAGGACTTATGCCAGTATACGTCGTAGATATGCCAGTAAGATCGAGTGAGGCATTTAATTGGAATAATTGATTGATGGCCAGAGTATCAATGCGAGGGACTCCAGATAGATCTATAATCAACTCTTCAATCCTTAATGAAGTACACTTGGGTAAAACGTTCTCTAGTAACATGTTTGCTCTTTCCGCGTTCAATTCACCGATTAAAGGAAGAATCGCTACTTGATCGGAAAGTGCTACAACAGGAAAAGATACTTCATTAAATGCTTTTTGTGCAACTTTTATCGTTTTCGTATTGTAATTCACATAGGAAACGCTAAAAATTTGAGCTGTTTGATCCAGAATAGCATCAATTATACGACTTACTTTCAAAACGGAGGAGGGGCGCATACTATCGATCTCTACATTTTTCTCGATATAATCCCAAATCACGGTTCGATAACAGCGAACAGTAAGCATTAATTCATCAATTCCTACACCGTACTGAACAGATCCTTCAGCTGTTTGCGTAGCCCAGTCAGCTAACTGGTCAGCTACGTTAGCTTCAGCTTGAACCAAAACCGCTGTTCCAATAAGAACAACTAACTGCGCCCGCCATTTAGTGATAGTGTCATCCGTGAGACCGCTTTCATTAAGAAAAGAAGTATATCGCTTATCCAATTTCTTGCTAATTTCCGTTGAAATCTCAATGTTATTATCTTTTAATAGCTGGCCCGTTGTTTCAAAAAACATCATAGTGACAAACCGCCTTTCTATTTAGAAAAATTTTGACTTCATATTTACTTTTGAAGATAAAAATAATACACGCCGCAGCGTGTTATTTTTTATGTAATTCTCGTTTTTTGACATTCTCCCCTAATTCCTGTAATTCTTCCATCTGTTCCTCTGGTGATTCAGCCATTTCTTTAAAGAACAGATTGAGTTTTGGATTACTGAAGAATTCCATCATTTCTTTTTCATTATTATTTTCAATCGCCAACTTATTCGTAAGGCCTAAAAGATAATCAGTGGTTGTGTCTAAAATATCTGCTAAATCTTTCAGCATTTCATTAGAGGGAGTGCTGTGACCATTCTCGTAATTGCTAATAGTACCTTTTGTTCTTTTGTTGCTTTTACTCGTGTAGCGAGATCCTGCTGAGTTAATTTTTTATTTTTCCGAGCAAGCTTCAATCGGTCAGAGAGCATAGTGAAAGCTCCTTTCAATTAAAGTACAAGAATATTGTACATTAAATCTGAATATAAAGCCTAAAAGTACAAGAAAATTATATTTTTCATTTTAAATACAAGAATCTCATACAAAGGGGGTGAGCATCGTGAAAAATTTAAACCTTGCAAGGGCTAGGAAAGAAAAGGGACTTACACAAGAAGAACTCGCCGAAAAACTTGGATATAGCAAGGCTACAGTATCAAATTGGGAAAATGGATACTCTACGCCCCAACTTACAGATGCGTTTAAAGTGGCAAGTATTCTTGGGAAAGATATAAATCATCTTTTTTTAATTATAAAGTACAAGATTATCATACAAAGATTAATATAGCATAAGGGAGGTGGTAAAGAGGCGTTTTTAAGCCTCACCTTCCACAAACGGCGAAATTTGTTGTCAAAACATCATTACCATTTGAGAATTAAATATTCTTAATAGAGAACAAAGAGAGTTTTGTTGATAACTTTCAGAAATACCGACACATCATGCATAGGAGGTGAAACACATGCCTGCTACAAAGCGAAAGAGAAAAACGAAAGCGCCCAGCACTGAATCTGCTCGAACCACAGAAGAATTAGAAATGGAAATCTTTATTATTGAGAAGATAGTTTATCGATTAAATCAAAAACATATCAAGCTGAAAGTGGTGAAAGTGAAATGGATTGGTTTGCGATAGGAGGATGCATCTTTTTCACAGGAGCTCTTGGTTACTACTGGGGCATGGCAAGCGGGGAGATGCAAGCAGAAAAAAGAACAAAAAAATAACGCCCGCTGATGAAAACATCGGAACGAACGTTAAATGATTTATATCTATATTATACCTCTCTATTAATCGATATGCACTAAGTATTTGTCGATAAATGTCGAAATATTTTCAAGAGCGTGAAGCTGAATATGCAGTCCAGTACCTGGATGCGTCAGAAAAGCAAGCAGAAGCATGAAAAAGACTCCTGTTAGAGCAGGAGTCGACTGTTTAAAAAAATACCTTATAAATATTGTACTGTACTTCAAAAAATGAATCAAGGAAGTGAAGGATTTGGAAAAAAACATGAACGCCATTTCAACAGTTGATTTAACACGCCATGACTGGCTTATGGAGAGATGTAACGGCATTGGCGGCAGCGATTGTGCTGCCATCGCCGGCGTCAATAAATACAGCTCACCTATGAAAGTGTACCTTGAAAAAACGAATCAGATCGAGTTGGAAGAAATTCCCACTGTGAACAGGAAGGATTTGAAGACGGAAGTGAGGCTGCTTATTTTGGTGTATTGAATGAAGATCTAGTCGCAAAAGAGCATGGATACCGGTCTTGGTCCTGTCTGTAAGAAAAAGCAGGCTGAGGAAGAAGCACAGGCGGAATTTGAACGGAATCAATTAACGATCGATGAGGTGCTGAACCAATGATCATTCAATTCGCTGTTTTCGGGGAACGGGTCGCACAAGGCCGGCCTCGCACCGGGAAGGATTTGAACGGAAACACCGTTTTGTACGATCCAGCAAAATCACGAAACTTTAAGCAATATGTAAAATTAGCAGCTTCACAACATCGTCCAGAAAAGCTTTTCAAAGGACCGCTGAAAGTCACCGTAAAAGTGTACAAGCCAATGCTTCAGAGGTTCAATAAATAGAAGCTGGCTGCCGCAGAAGCAGGCATGTTCCGTCCGGTCACAAAGCCTGACGTGGACAATTACATGAAGGGCATTAAGGACGCGCTGAATAAGGTGATTTGGAAGGAATGACAGCCAGGTGGTGGAACTGACTGTTATAGCGAAACGCCACGGTTTGAAGTGCTCATTGAAGAATTAGAGCAGGGGTGATCAGCAGTTGACACATTATGTATAGCAAAAAAAAATAGACAGTTCCTGCTTCTTCATCTTGAATGATTATTGAAAGTGTTCCAACTAACCTTTTTAAGAACACATGATAACAAATCTATTTGCTGATTAATCATGACCCGATAACGATTTTCCGAGACAGAAATTTCTAATTTCAATTGCATAAGCCTGTCTAGGTCTCTCTGAAAAAGGAAAATTTCATTATTAGTCAGCATAGGGGCTCCTTTCTATTCCTTATTTACTCTGTTGTAAATACCTTTTATTTATAAATATTAAACATATATTAGGGAAAATAATAATAAAAAAGCCGAGAAAATGTCCCCGGCCTGTTTCAATATTACTCGCAATTCTATTTTAACAGACTGGGGGCGTCCGAGGTGAAAAAAACAAACATGGATCTAAAAATGACAGCGGAGATCGACCTCATGGAAAGAGCGGCATATATCGTGAAGGATGGGTTATTAAAAAGGCTGCCTAATCCGGAAAGCGAGCATGGAAAACAAATTATTAATTGGCAGGGCAACAAACCTTGTTATGCCAAGCTGGAAACGGATATTAAATTTTAATCGATAGTTGAACGAAACTGGCTAAGGGGGTGAAAATTAAAAATGAAATCTAAATGCCATTCTTTATTTTTGGATATTCACTAGTAACTTTTGTAGTGCAACGTTACTTTTCCGAAACACAACAGCAAAAGAAAGGTTGCACGCTGCACGTTTGATACATAAGGATTTAAGGCGAATTACTCGTTTGTAGTACTGCACCCTTTTTAAATTAAATCCCCTTATGATTTAGATATATTTCCGAACCGAACACAAAAAGGGTGCATCCCTCTAGTAAAACCTGGTATTTTTTTCAAAACAAACAAATAAAAGAAGGTGGGGGCATGAATGGCTATGGAAGTGGATTGTACGGAAGCGGCGGTATGAAGAGCAAAACATCAGCGGAAGCCTGCCGATCTATCGATATAAGGCGTTGGCAGCGGGAAAAGATGCTGAAACCCGCATCAACGTTTACTTGGGGATGGTTTGATGACAGCGGCGAGACGATGGCCAGCATTAGCGTGATCGTCCGAAAAGAGTATGTAACACTGGCTTATAATGCAAATGGCCAGCCGGTCCGGACAGACATTTTAATTGCCGAAACAAAAACCGGATTTGGCCAGCGGAAATGGTTTTGCTGTCCGGGCTACAGCACTAAAGCAGCGCTTCTTTACGTGAATACTGGATTATTTAAATGCAGAAAGTGCCAGATTTGGCGTACCGCAGCAGCCTGTTGAGCGGCGATATGCAGTATTATCATCGCCAATTAGAAAAGCTTTCTCTTTTGTTAGGATCCAAATACAATGCAACCATCTTATACCCGCCAGAAAAACCAAAAGGCATGCACTGGAGGACATACGAACGGCATGCGCAACGTTATCTGGAATTGGTTGAAAAGCGTGAAGAAGCTTTTATGAAAGGTGCTGAAGCAGTTTTGAAGAGATTCTACAAACACGATTAAGACTCATAAACGGAATTTTCGGAGCGTTTAAAAGAGAAGTATCCTCCTATTTCCCACACCATAAAAAGGTTCTGCAGATTCCGCGGACCCTAAAAAGCATTTAAGCGAAATAACATCAGAAAACTTCAGTTTCTGATGTTTCCGGCTGCTAGTAAAAACAGACAAACCGGACACCCTAAAGAGCATTTCCAGCTTTTTGGGCTGCCCTAAAGATATGGGGAGATTCGGGAGTCACTAAAAGCTCTTTCTCAAAAATGAGTAATAGCTCAGTTAGATCGGCCAGCTCGATGTGTTTTTGTTGACGAATGTTGACCTTCACGCACCTATAGAAACAGAATCGTTAATGGTGGCAATTAGCGGCATGAAGCATTATATGGAAGGGAAAAAGGCCAAGTATCCGCAAAAATATTGGTCCTGATCTTTTATGGTAAGCTTGGAGGTTTACCGCGAAAAATCATATCACAGCAGGGCAGGCAGGACACCTTTATTATCATAAATGTTAGATGATTGAAGGAAAACCTAATTCTGTTTACAGCGCATAAAAAAAGCCACGGAGGTTCCGTAGCAATCAAGGAGGTTTCCTCGGTGCAAATGCCGCAAATACGGCATGTTAAACGTTACCCGCTGCGGAGGAAATATAAACTACACGCAGAAAAGACCGCGAAGGGAATCGCGGCAAAAGAAAAATGTGTAGGGATGGGACTGTATGGCCATCTATTAAAGGTTACCCGCCGCAACAGAAATATAAACCAATATTCCGCAATTTTCGACATGATGCCGCAAAGAAGCACGATTAGCATGAAGTTTTCGCAACGCCAAATAGAACGACTAATCACGTTGGACTGTACGCCAAACACTCGAATCGGATAAAGCGCCATTATTAAGCGATTGAGAACTCTGGGGGGAAGTCGCTGAAATGACGCCTCTGATGATTTAAATTAGTGGCCGCCGCTGAATGAAGCACCAATAATGATTAAAAGAATGAACAACACTACGATCAGTGCAAAGCCACTGCCGTAACCGCCGCCTTCGTAACCACCGCCGCCACCGCCGCCACCGTAACCATGACCGCCACCGTAACCGCCATAACCGCTCCCCGTAACCACTGAAAAGCCCCATATCATTTCAACTCCTTTACAGAAAGGTAGCGAAGCAATTATATAAAAATCAATATCTCTAATATCCCTTAATTGATCTATAATAATTGGTCTATCCTACAAGATATGAACAGAGAAACGTATGGGATTGAGCCTTTGCCCCCACTGATAATCTTTTTTTGTAAAAAGTTAACTCGTTTCATCGACATCACTAGAATCCTGCCTCGACCTCTTAAAAAAATCGGAGGTGCCAATGCAGCAAAATACCCTTATGTTGCATTGGAATATTTGAAATCAAAAAGAAAAAGTTCTTCGGGAAACCTTCATGTCTCGCTAATGATCAAGTACTGGTGCAGTTGTATGAAAACTGTTATGTACATTCCTTTAGCTTTAAGGTTGCAATACCTCGAAATACCGGCATTTATTTCTACAATTTCGTATCGATCTGGTCCAACAGGCATATATAAATTCCCAACTTGTTTTGATGTTTGATACGTCACTCCAAATCTCATTTTCAACACCTCCAGTCCTTTTTTTCTTTTGAACAAACTTATCACCTCCTTTATCTTAATTTTTAGATAAAAAAAGATTTTTTATTCTTTGCGGTAAGTCATGACCTGTAATATAAAGATCAATATCCCGAAAATTTGAAAGGATTTCTCGGAATTGAGGAGATGTCAAAACGGCGTTTTCCGTTCTGATATGTAATGTTGGAGAATGTTGGTGTAACCAATAAATACAGAAAAGACCAGCCCCCCGAAGGAAACTGGTCTGGATTAAAGTTATTAGTATAAGCCGCTTTTGCCGTTGAATAGAAGAAAGTTTTAAACCACCACTCCTCAAAGTGGGTGTTCGCAGAAACCATCCTGCCTGTCCTCATTGGTCAAAAACGAACGAGGCGTGTCATTCCGGATTCAATTTAAAACTCCCTGTTACAGCTTAAAGGTTAAAACTTTATATCGTGACGTACAATGCAACTTGTTTTATATATTACATTGATGGATCGTTATATCCAATGGTAGTTGTTACCCTGAATTCCTAAATGAACCTAACCATTTCATGTATATACGCCGGTTATAAAAAATCAAATTATGACTCTCCGAGTCCCCCAAAAAATAACCTGCTCCAACTTGTCATTTCCGAATTAATAAACGGCTATAAATAGGCAAATAAAAAAGCCCCATTATTAGTGAACTGTGCCCTCTAAAATGGACAGTTTAAAAAAAGCCCGCTGCTTATGCAGCTAGTAGATGGTTCCGGTATTGTGCCGGGGCCATCTTATTTAAATCCCACTGATATCTTCTTACATTATAGGGACTTTTTCAAGTGTCCACTATTCGGGGTACAGTTCAGGAATAAATGTTGGAGCTTTCTTCTATTTAGAAAATAAGAGAAATGGATTTAAAAGCTAAATATATCCAGTTATCTTGCAGGTCGTATACAATGCCCTCATTCAACATACAAAGCTCATTCAACCGTTTCTTGAAACAAACCGTGACGCCTTGAAGCTAGTTTGTCTGCCGCCCTACAGACGCAGCTCAACCTGATGGAAGACGTGTGGAAATGGCAGAAAGAAACCGTCATCTCTAACGTCTTTTTCGGCAGTGTCCAGAAAGTTGTGTTGGCTGTCCTCGCTTTACTCCGCTGCACTAGCGAGCGTTCAAAAGAAATCATCGACCAGCTCTGTGTTAGGATATAAAACTAAATATTCAACTTGCATATATCACCTGTTTAAAGTTATTTTTTGGAATACTTGGTTACAAATGAAAAAAATACAGTATGTTCCAACACTAAAAAGGAATAAAAGTGTTGCTGGTAACCAGATGAACATTGCTCCCATTAAGATGAGAATAAGAATGGCTAAAAAGGCAGCCGGTAAATGACTCATCGATAAAATAAGAGAGTTTTTTAGAATCATGTTCCAATGCAGTTGAAAGTGCACCATTACAGGAAAAATGAAAACTGATACGAGTAATAACAATATCCCTACTAAAACCACCATAGGAATTAATATCATTTTACCTGTAGAATCAAGCTGTGTAATAGTGATAAAATTCATATACAGCAATCCCAGAAAAATTATCCATATCAGCCCTAATAAAAAGCTCTGTCTGAAGTTTTCCTTAAAGCAGCGGAAAAATGTTTGGTAAATACCGGTATCCTTTTTCAAAATCCATTCACGTACAACGCCAAACATTGCTGCCGTTGCTGGGAAAATAGTAACAATTGGCAAGCACATGAAAAGCCAAAGCAGGTTTAAAAGAAAAAAGTTGGAGAGAACTTCAACTGCCGTGAAAAAATTACTTTTAAATGAAATCATTGCAAACACCACCATAATTATTAGAATATTAATACATTTTAAAAAATAGCACATAACATTCAAAAGTGAAAGTAGTTGAAGAAAGATTTTGGTTATTCAAGCATAACAACTGATTAGTCCATGTCTTACTTTTTGGTGGCCGTGCATATATGAGTCTTCTATCACCACTTGAAACTCATCCGGCAGCGGCACTCATTGCTTTTGAATGGCGGGTAGAAGGACAGATTGTGAGTTACCTCTTTTCACTTTGAAAGGATCGGAAATCCCCTCTATGACCTAGATTATAAGAAGATATCGTTCCGATTGATTATTAACAAATAGAAGCTGTAGTAAATTCATCAATAAAAATTTTAGAAGTATTTTTAAAGATGATTCATTCAGTGAAAATGAAAGTTTTATAGTTAGCACTAACAACCAAAGGGTTCCGTGTATTTTGGTATCATAGAAACAAAGGACGGCATTCTGCCATTTTTCCAAACATTTCGGAAGAAGGATTTGAGAAAGTAATTTATGCATTAAGAATTATAACTACAGCCTTTTTTTGACTATTCTTGTGCATATTATGATAGAAGAAATTCGTAAAACAGGGGGAATTAATCATGAAAATTCGGCACGAAAAACTGTCTCTTGAACCGTTTTATCCATTTAATCTTCTATATGGCAGTTTTAAAGAATTTCCGATGCACTGGCATCCAGAAATGGAGATTGTGTTTGTGGAAAAAGGTGAGCAGTGGGTGACACTGCGGGATGCCATGTATCATTTAAAAGAAAAAGACATTCTGCTTATTGGCTCCGGTGAATTGCATTCTTTTCCGTACCAGCCATCAGAAAGCAAGTTAATCATTCTTCATGTAGGCAAAACCATCTTCGCCCCGTATTCTGACCAGTTGTTTAATAGTGAATGTGTTTCCCCTCTGATCAATCTGGATCATTATGAGCAGGAGCCCTATTATTTGGTTCGGAAAAGCATTGAAGCGATGCATGATTATTACTTCACTCGGTCTGAAGGAAGCGAATTATTTTTAAAAGCGGAAATTTATCAGCTGGCCGGTTTAATTAAAAAATATGTTCCGATGAAACCGTTAATGAACGACAAAAAAATGAAAAGACTGGAACAGCTGGCAAAGCTGGGTCATGTGCTCGCATATATCGAAGAACATTTTGATCAAGATATCACACTTGAACAAGCCGCCGATCTTGCGGGATTTAGCCCCTATCACTTTTCACGTGTATTTAAAAAATTAACGGGCATGAATTTTGTGTATTATGTCAATTATAACCGGATCAGAAAGTCGATGATTCTGCTTCAAAACAATGAAGAGCCCATCAGCCAAATTGCTTTTAAAACAGGGTTCAACAGCATTCAAACGTTTAACAGACAGTTTAAAGAGTTAAATGGCTGTTCTCCATCCCAATACCGCCGCAAAAAATGAGTAGTAGAAAACAAATAATATGTAGTAACAATAGAGGATGATTTGTATAATAAAATCCATAACGAAGCAATTATTGAAAAATATGGATGGGGGAAAGTGAATTGAGAAAGGCATTAATTTTTCAAGGAGGCTGGGAGGGGCACGAACCAGCGGAAGTAGCTGAGATTTTGGCAGGTATTTTAAAGGAAGAACAGTTTGACGTCACCATTACGGATTCACTAACAACACTCGAAATAGAAGATTTAACCGTTTATGACTTAATTGTTCCAAACTGGACCCAGGATCAAATTACACGGGAACAGCTAAATCCATTATTGGAAGCGATTACATACGGAGTGGGTCTCGCTGGCCTGCATGGCGGAATGGGAGACAGCTTCCGGACGGAAGTAGATTACCAGTTCATGGTGGGCGGCCAGTGGGTGGCGCATCCGGGAAATGACCATGTGACATATACAGTGAATATCGCAGATCCAAACCAGTCGTTAACGGAAGGAATAAACGATTTTGAAGTTTGTTCAGAACAATACTATATGCATGTGGACCCGGCTGTTACTGTACACGCTACGACCCGTTTTCCAGTTGCCGACGGACCGCACGCGGTAAACGGTGAAGTGGACATGCCTGTTGTCTGGACGAAAAAGTGGGGGGAAGGACGAGTTTATTATTGTTCGCTTGGGCATGTGGCCGAAATTGTCCGGATGCCTGAAGTGATGGAACTAATGAGAAAAGGCATGACATGGGCGGCGCGCAGTCCCCAAAAAGCATAAGCGGGAAAGGTGGAAAACATATGGAAACAACCAAAATAGGGATTATCGGATGCGGCAATATCAGCAGCATTTATTTCGAAAACCTGAAGACAATGAAAGAGGCGCAGGTATGGGCATGTGCGGATTTAGATCGAAACAGAGCCAGCGCTCAAGCGGAAAAATATGACGTGCCACATGCCTATTCAGTAGAGGAGTTACTGAATGACGATGGCATTGATCTTGTCATTAATTTAACGATACCAAGCGTTCATGCAGAAGTTTGCAGGCAGGTGATCCATGCCGGTAAGCACGTGTACGTTGAAAAGCCGCTAACCGCAGATTTAAAAGATGGGGAAGAACTAGTGGCTCTTGCAAAAGAAAAAGGCATCCGTATCGGCTGCGCACCCGATACGTTTTTGGGAGCCGGAATTCAAACATGTGCGAAAGCTGTACAAGAGGGCGTCATTGGACGGCCATTATCAGCCACAGCTTTTATGATGAGTGGCGGGCACGAGAGCTGGCATCCGGACCCGGCTTTTTATTACGCGCAGGGAGGCGGTCCCATGTATGATATGGGACCGTACTATCTAACCGCATTAGTCCAGCTGTTAGGACCAATGCGCCGTGTAACCGGGAGTACCTCAAAGGCATTTGAAGAGCGCATCATTACAAGCGAACCGAAAAATGGCGAGAAAATCCCGGTTGAAACACCTACTCATTTAACCGGAACAATTGATTTTCAAAGCGGCGCTGTTGCAACAATTGTGATGAGCTTTGATATTTTCACACAAACGGATTATCCAAGAATTGAACTTTACGGAACAGAAGGGACATTGCGCGTACCGGATCCAAATACATTCGGCGGACCTGTGCTTTTGCGAAAACGTGGTGAAACAGAATGGAAAGAAATCGAGCTGGTACATCAGTATGATGGAAACTCCCGTGGGATTGGCGTTTTAGATATGGTGTACGGGATTCAAAATGAAAGAAAGCATCGGGCAAACGGACAATTGGCCTTGCATGTATTAGAAGCGATGTACGGGTTTCATGAAGCGGCAGAACGAGGAACGCATTATGAACTGCGAAATGACTGTGAAGCACCGGCCTTAGTCCCGGAAGCAGGAATACAAGAATAAAACGGAGGGATACGCATGCAAAAAAAGAAAGTACGCATTGGCATGATAGGCTATAAATTTATGGGAAAAGCTCATTCCCATGCATACCGTGATGTGCCATTTTACTTTGATTCATCGGTCGAACCCGTTCTGCAGGCTATTTGCGGACGCGATGAAGAAGGGGTAAAAGAAGCGGCTCATAAAATGGGCTGGAACAGTTATGAAACGGATTGGCGCAAACTGATTGAGCGGGATGACATTGATTTGATTGATATCGTAACGCCAAATAACAGCCATGCGGAAATCGCCATTGCGGCTGCGAAAGCAGGGAAGCATGTATTCTGCGAAAAGCCGCTTGCGATGACGCTTGAGGAAGCACAAGAAATGCTCAAAGCGGTCGAAGAAAACGGGGTCATGCACGTAATTAATCATAATTACCGTTTTTCTCCCGCTATTCAATGGGCAAAAAAATTAATTGATGAAGGCCGGCTTGGCAAGATTTATCACGTAAGAGCCACATACCTGCAGGACTGGATTATGGATCCGAAATTTCCGCTCGTCTGGCGTTTAAGCAAAGAAGTGTGCGGTTCCGGCTCGCATGGTGATCTGGCGGCGCACAGCATTGATCTTGCCCGTTTCTTAGTTGGGGAATTCAAAGAAGTGAGCGGGATTTTAGAAACATTTATTAAAGAACGTCCGATTGTCGAAAGCAGTTCCGGATTGTCCGGCAATGCGTCTAGTGATAGTGATACGTATGGGAAAGTCGATGTCGATGATGCGAGCGTATTTCTTGCCCGGTTCCAAAATGGCGCGATCGGCACATTCGAAGCGACTCGTTTTGCAGGAGGAAACCGGAACGGCAACCGGATTGAAATTAACGGAGAAAAAGGTTCGATTCGCTGGGATATGGAAAAAATGAATGAGCTCGATGTTTATTTTCATGAGGATGAACCGGGTCTTCAAGGCTTTCGAACTATTAACTGCACGGAAGAAGTCCATCCATTTGCCGGTGCTTACTGGCCGGCAGGGCATATTATTGGATACGAGCATACATTTATTAACTTAATTGTGGACATGCTTGATTCATTGGGTAAAGGAGAAAATCCAGAACCGAATTTTGTCGATGGGGTCCGGAATCAGGCTGTGCTTGCAGCAGTCGAACAATCATCCGAGACGAAAACATGGATATCAGTTGAAGGTCTTTTGAATAAATCAAAAATCTCCATATAAATATTAAAAGCTTCATTTAGTCACAAGGCGAGATAATATTTCCAAAAAAAGAAAGCGGATACAAAAAAGAGTTATTGGGAGGGAAATGAAAATGGGTAAAAAGTTTAAGTTTCGAAATCTTTTAATTATGGCTTTAAGTGTGCTGCTATTAATTGGGATGGCAGGCTGCCAAGCCGATGATACGGCTGGCGGAAAAACAAAAGACGGGAAGACAAAACTTACTATTTGGGTTTGGCCGGGCATGGGAATTGAAGATCAGATTCAACAGTACGCAAAAGACAACAATATTGAAGTTGAAATACAAACATCAGAATTTGCAGATGTTCATAGTAATCTTACAACCGCTTTGGCAGCCGGAAGCGGCGCACCTGATATCTCCGCTGTAGAAGTAACAGGAATCGAAAAATATAAAAATAATCCAGAATACTTTCACAATCTATATGATTTGGGTGCAAAAGAGGTTCAAGGAGATTACTTAGATTGGAAATGGAAACAAGCTGAAACAGCGGACGGGAAAAACTTGCTGGGACTTCCAACAGATATTGGTCCACAAGCTCTGGCCTACCGTATTGATTTGTTCGAAAAAGCAGGACTGCCAACACAACGTGATGAAGTTACGGCATTATTTAAAACATGGGATGACTATATTAGTGCTGGTGAACAAGTTAAAGAGAAAACTGGAAAAGCCATGATTGATTCAGCTGTTGGTTTATATAGTGTAATTGAAGGACAGGGCGATGAAAAATACTTTGATAAAGACGGCAATGTAATTGTGAAAGATAATCCTAACATCGAAAAGGCTTATAACTATGCGATGGAAGCTATCGATAAAAAACTTGCCCCTGGGTACGACCAATTTTCAACTGAATGGACTACTGGAATGGCCAACGGTGATTACGCTACTGTATTGGCGCCTGCCTGGATGCAGTTGAATATTACACAGAATGCTCCGGATGCAAAAGGGAAATGGGATATTGCCCAAATGCCAGAAGGAGCGGGAAACTGGGGGGGATCGTTCTTAACAATCCCAAAAGAGTCAAAGAATTCAGAGGAAGCTTATAAACTGATTGAGTGGCTGCTGTCTCCAGAACAACAGATGGTTACATTTAAAGAGAAGGGGAACATGCCTTCCACTCCAGCAATCTATGATGATGAAGAATTTAAAAGTTACACAAGTGATTATTTCAATGGCGCTCCTACAGCTCAAATATATGGAGAAGCCGCAAAACAAGTAAAACCGATTATTGAAGGTCCACAATCTCAACAAATTGGCACGATTATTGAAGATGCAATTAACCGGGTGCGTGATGGTAAATCAACTCCTGAGAAGAGTTGGGACCAAGCAATGAAACAGCTTGATCGTGAATTAAAAAGAAATTAGGAATGAAAAGGATCGAAAGTTAGAAACTGGTTAATTACCAGTTTCTAACTTAAAAAATGAAGGGAGGAAAAATTATGTCAAAGAATTTAGCCGTTGGGAAAAAACAAAAAGATGTGACTCTCTCCAAATCAAAACGATTGTTAAAACAAACGACTAAGGATACGATCTCAGGTTATTTATTCATTTCCCCATTTTTCATTTTATTCGGCGTTTTTGGTGTATTTCCTATATTGTATACCGCTTATATTTCCTTTTTTAATTGGAACATACTGGGTACAAAAGAATTTGTAGGGGTACAGAACTATCAGCTGCTCTTCACAGACCCTACATTTTGGACAGCACTAGGGAATACACTTAGCATTTGGGTCCTTTCTACTCTTCCTCAGCTGTTTCTAGCCCTTGTATTAGCAGTTATCCTAAATCAGGCATTCCTAAAAGGAAAACAATTTTTTAGGCTGGTTGTATTTTTGCCCAATATTACATCATTGGTTGCAGTAGCGATAATTTTTGGTGCTTTGTTTGGTGAGACATATGGCATTCTTAACTACTTGCTTTCGCTTGTTAATATAGATCCAATTAACTGGAAAGCTTCCTATTTTGGAACACACGTAGCTATTGCTTCAATGGTAATGTGGAGGTGGATGGGGTACAATGCCATTATTTATTTAGCGGCGCTTCAAAGTATTCCCAAGGAGTTGTATGAAGCAGCTACACTAGATGGAGCAAGCAAAGTGCAGCAATTCTTCAAAATCACTATTCCGATGATTCGTCCAATGATTATTTTTACAGTTATTCTTTCTACCATCGGCGGTATGCAGATTTTCACAGAGCCTTTAATGTTTTCAGGAGCTGGAGGCGGTCCATTAAACCAGGGCCTGACGTTGACATTCTATTTATATGAAGAAGCATTTCTTCGCAACTCATTTGGTTATGCCTCTGCAATTGCCTGGGCGTTATTCCTAATCATTATTCTTTTCTCCATTGTCAATCAAATGATTACCAGTCGAATTAAATCTGTTGATTAAGGAAGTGAAATTATGGAAGAGGTAGGATTAAAATGGTACAGCCCTGGAAGAATAGTCGTTTATGTTGTATTGACGATAATGTCTATATTATCTTTGTTTCCATTCTATTGGATGTTTGTGATTGGTTCAAATAACACAGCGGCCATTAATAAATTTCCGCCGGCAATGTTGCCAGGTTCAGAATTTATGGTAAATGCCCAAAAAGTATTCAGTAACATTGATTTTTTTGCCGCAATTGGCAATACTGTTATTGCTGCAACAGCGGTTACGGTTTCAGTTCTATTCTTTTGTTCTTTAGCAGGCTTTGCCTTTTCTAAATTAGAATTCAAAGGGAAAAAGTACTTGTTTATCTTTGTTTTAGCAACAATGATGGTTCCAACTCAATTAGGGATTATTCCCTCATATATCATCATGAGTAAACTAGGCTGGATTAACAGTTTAAATGCAGTTATTGTTCCGGGAATGGTCAATGCATTTGGTGTTTTCTGGATGAGGCAGTATATCACTGCAACCATCCCCGACGAAATAATGGAAGCCGGGAGAATTGATGGCTGTTCCAATTTCCGTTTATATTGGAATATTGTACTTCCATCGATTAGCCCGGCAGTAGCGACATTAGGCTTAATTACCTTTATGGCTGTATGGAATGACTTTTTATGGCCGCTAGTTGTGTTAAAAGAGCAGAGTATTCAAACGATCCAAATTGCTTTAAGAACCTTAAACGGTGCGTATTTTACCGATTATGCGATGATTTTAAACGGGACTTTCCTAGCAACATTGCCAATACTCATTGTATTTCTTTTATTTAGCAAACAATTTATTGCAGGTTTAACAGAAGGTTCTGTTAAATAAGCACAAATTGTTAAGAATGCAGAATTTTTACCGGTAAAGTGATTTATATGAAAATGAGATTACTTTCTGTATTAGTGGGAAAACCATCTTTAAAAGAAGCTTTGAATTACATTGCACAAGAAGAGCTTAATGAAGTGGAAATTAATATGGGAGAATATCTTCGGAAATCTTATTGAGATGCTGTCTCGCAGCATCTCTTTTATCAAAGCAAAGTCAAGTTGGCTTATTTTTAATAAAATGCCGGGAGGAAAAGTTTCTTCCAGGCATTTTATTTTTTTATACTACGCGGAGTGATTATCCATAATTATATAGACTTCTCCTGCGCAAATGGTGATATTCGTATAAAAAATCAGCCATTTCTGACTGCCAGTCCAGCGGCAGATTATCTTCAAGCGGCTGACGCTGCAACTACGTAAAGGAAAGGATACAAAAGAGCCGTCTTTCTTTCATCTGGTCAAAGAGCTATTAAACAGGACCATAGGCAACCAAGTGCGGCAAACACTGGTTAAAGACCGTATTTGGCCTTTTACCAAACAGCACCAGCACATTGAGGTTCTGCTTGACCCAGCGGAAAAATAATTAATGGCCCAGCGCGCCTTGTACATATCGGTAACTTTTTCGGCAGAGATGTTTATCAGGCTCGTCATCACGTAGATTTCACGACTGTAGCCATCCTGTTTAGGTAATGGAATTGCTTTTTGAATTACCCCCAGTTACTCTCTACGTTCGTTGAACATGGGGGATTCCTAAGTAAAGAAACCTATCGGTTTCTAA
>NZ_JANAVL010000031.1:0-20575 GCF_024213455.1 Domibacillus sp. A3M-37
GAGCCCGGTGCAATACCGGACTCATGCCAGCCAATTAGCTGCATAATTGAAACTCTAACTTTAAGGGGTCACTACCAAGCGCATTCTCTTTTTTTAGTGTCAAAACGGTATCCCTTTAACATTCAAAAAAAGAAACCGACTCAAGGTTAAATACATTGTTAATTAAAAAAACCCTCAAAGTGAGGGTTTTAGCTAGCTGAATTCTTACTTACAATCAAAATACGATCCCAATATACAAAATAACTTTCTCTAATTTTCATCTTTTATATGACTAAAACAAGCCTAATTCCTTATTTTCTTTTAGGCTTCAAACGATTTAGTGATTCACTCATTTTATTAATAAGGAAAGGATTAAATCGTTTAATAGAACGTTTGTCAAAGTGATAACATCTTTTCAGAGATCATTAGTTATGACATGTAGTTCCTGTGTT
Organism: Domibacillus sp. A3M-37; assembly: GCF_024213455.1. Classification (NCBI taxonomy): domain Bacteria; kingdom Bacillati; phylum Bacillota; class Bacilli; order Caryophanales; family Bacillaceae; genus Domibacillus; species Domibacillus sp. A3M-37. The sequence goes on from NZ_JANAVL010000031.1 coordinate 432, forward strand.
ATCTTTCATCGACTCAGCTAAAAATAAGTACGACCAAGGGTTTGTTTTTTAAATCATGTTAAGATCAGTTCCTCCGTTGGTTCAAAGGTGCCTGCTTGCTGCAGAAATCGGAGGACGGCCTCATTAAACTCACTGAAATGCCGCGGTGGAACCTCATGAAAAGCACCCTTTATGTAATTCACTTTCACATGGGCTGCTGCCTCTTGAAAAGGTTTGCGGTAATGATGCATCGTTTTTTCATTTGAACCATAAATGAGGAGAACAGGCATTTTTAATTGGTGAAGCCGTTCTGTGGATGAATAGGAAAGTCCGGCCTCACAAAATTCATAGACGCGCTGAGGATTGGCTTTGCAGGCGTATTGAAAAAACTCTTCCTCATCCTCTTTCGTGACTTTGTGCGTCTTTGCCTGCACTTTAGCGATAAGCGGAATTTGATTTAGTTTAGCAAAAGTCATGCCAAGTTTAATGGTGCTTTTCAGGAAGAAACTATTCACTTCGGAGTACCCTCCGGATAAAATTAAGGCTTCTGTGTGCTCCGGGTACTGTAAAGCGAATTCTTGTGCAATCGTGCCGCCATTTGAGAAAGCGCAAATAACCGCTTTGCTAATTCCGATTTCATCGAGCAGCTTTTTTAAATCCTGCGTTAAAAGGGGAATCGATAGAGGCACATTTCCAGCAGTGCTTTTTCCATGACCCCGAAGATCGTAAAAAACCGTTTGATAGTGATCTGCCAGCTTTTCCTGATGTTTAAAAACCTTATGTCCGATAACCGGCGGGTGAATAAAGACAATGGGTGTTCCTTTCCCTTTGACTTGGTAATAAAGCGAGACAGATTCATCTATTTTCATATGCGGCATACTAACAGCTCCGTTCATTTTTATATAAGTTAAAATTTTAAATCAATTCTTTATTTAGATACCCCCGTTTCATTTTTCAAAGCATTCTTCCTAGTAAAATAATCATTTTCTATAGTTGAAGAGCATGCCACTATTACGCTAGGATGAATTCATAAGTAAGTAAAAGTAATAAATAAAAAATGCAGAGACTGCTAGCGCAATCTCCAGGTACTAATTTGTACATTACTTCGCCAGTGTAATGAACACAATTATTACAGTACATATGGAACAAGTGACAGCGAACATGGAACAAACGGCTGAAACTGTTCCGCTATCCATGGGAGCACCACCTTTCTTATAATGTTCTTCAAAAGAAGAGCTTTTTTATTCCAGCTTACCTGTATTATTTCAGCGTAAAATTTCCATTTCCCTTAGAAAAACTATGTAAAGGCTTTTTAATAGTCGAGGGGCCTTTAAATAGGACATAGCCAAGCAAATAAAAAATAGAGAATTTTGCTCTTTTCCAGTCCTTATTTACCCAAAAAGAACACTTTTAACCATACCGAGAAAATCACAATCTGTACTCTCTTTTAGAAGTATAAGCTTTGTCTCCAACAGAACCTCTTTAACATGTTAATTTTCCTGTATTCTACTTGAAAGATTCTCTTTTTCTTTTTCTTTATTTTAGTAAGGTGATTCAACTCGTCTTCTCCAATTATGTACTTTGTTTTATTAAAAGCTAAAAGGGTATTCTTTTTCTATAAGGAATATATTGAAGAAAGAAGGGAAAACGCAGTGGAAATGCTTTTTATCCTCCTTTACCTGCTGATTATTATGCTTGTCATTGAGGTTTCCGTCATTATGTTTAATATCACTGGTCTGGAGAAGCCGGTTTCCCGTTATCAGGTCATTTCTATGCTGACAGGAACCGGCTTTACAACGGATGAATCCCAATTAATTATTGACCACCCTATTCGAAGAAAAATTAGTGCATTTTTAATTTTATTTGGTGCTTTTTCCCTTGCGGTGATTATCTCCGCCATGACGAATATGTTATCAGATGATCTTCGTTTAACCGAGTTACTCGTGATCAATTCTGTTCTGCTCATTCTACTGCTTATTGGCAAAACCCCTTTTCTAAAGAATAAACTTCGGAAAAAGTTTGATTATGAAATGCATAAAAATCTCGATATATCTGAACTTCCGATCAAAGACGCCTTATACCTGGATGAAAATGATGTCGTAACAGAAGTCGCGATAGAGAAAGACTCTGAGCTCGTTGGAAAAGAGATACTGAATCTGTTTGAAAAAGAAGAAGATATTACTCTCCTTTTTATCAAACGAGGTGAAATAAACCTTCGAAACACGATGCATAATGAGAGTATTCAGGCCGGAGACGATCTTTTTCTTTATGGGAATAAAGAAGAAATTGAAAAGAAGTTTTTAAATAAAGATGGAAAAGAGGAACATGAAGAAATTGAGCGTTCTTAAGCTGTAAAAACCGTTCCTCTTAGCTTCCAAGGGAACATCAATCTCTTTGTTTTTGCAACACAATAACACTTGTGGGGTTTTCGTATTGTGGTACTTAAGGTCGTCTCCTTTTGTGGACAGTTTTTTCATCTTGACACCTGCAGCTTTTTAAAAACTGATATAAAGCTTTGTGAGCCTTTTTCTAAGGTTTTTATTCAGCTTCAGCTCCTCTGTTGAAAGCTTGGTGTTTTAAAACTAATGTTTTTTCTTCTGATTTAATGCATGAAAATACACTTTTACGCAAACCTCATTGATACTTGGTGTTTTTTCCTTATCTCTTTTCACTGGGTCACTTCATTTCTCAACCTTTTTAATTGTTTAACGGTACTCAACACCATTTCAACTTTTACTTATTATTTATAACTACAATCTGACCCATCAATTTAGTATTTTAACAGCATCAAAGCAACAAGAAAATTGAAAATACCTTATTCTTTCCACCCTCAAACCGGTTATAATAACAAGAGATAAATATACATTTCTTTGATAAGGGCAAACTTATTGAAAAATAAGGACGCAAAGCTACGGGTCTAAAGTTCTGTGTTAGGGAATTATGATCGCCGGGTTGCCGAAGCCCATTTATACAAGGCTGCTTCTCTTAGAAGGTGGCTTTTTTATATTTATTTTCAACAAATAAAATAAATGGAGAATGTAAATGAATATCAATTATATTACCAATCAATTTAGAAATAACAAAAATATTGAATCTGCAAAAAGGCTGATTGATAGTATAAGCGCATCCATTTGGCACTGGGATTTAGAAAAAAATTCTTTTTGGATTTCAAGTGAGAGCGCCAAAATATACGGTTATACACAAGAAGATTTTGAAAAGAACGCTCAGTTGTGGAAGGACTTTGTTTTTCCGGAAGACATAAACATAGTTGAGAGTCACATAGAAAAGCTCTTGACCGGTATGCCCTATAATATTGAATACAGAATCATTCGGCCTGATGGAATCAGCAGATGGGTTCAGGAGAGTGCCGATAGCATTAAAGACGAAAAGGGAAACATTATTTCAAGTATAGGGACTGTTTTTGATATTACGGAGCGTAAAAAGGCAATGATCCAGTTAGCTGAAAGTGAGGAACGGTCCCGTAATCTTAATGAGCTATCTCCTAACGCTGTTTTGGTGCATCAGGAAGGAAAATTCGTCTATGCGAACCCGGAGTCGTTAAAGATGATGGGGGCAAAACATGTGAATGAGATATTAGGGAAAAAGGTCAAAGAGATACTTATGCCTGAAGAATTAGATACCTTGAAAGATCGTATGGGAAGGCTGTTAAATGGTGAGAAGCTTTCTTTTTATGAATACAAAGTGAAGACATTGGATGGAAGAGTAATAGATGTGGAATCAAATGCGGTGGTTATTTCATTTGATGGAAAACCCGCTGTTATGACAGTCGGGAAAGATATTACAGAGAAAAAGAAGCTCTACAATCAACTCGAAGATAACAAACAGCGATATCAATCACTCATTGAGTTTAATGCAAACAGTGTTTACTCATTAGATATAAACGGATATTTTACCAGCTGTAATACTATTAGCGAAAAAATGATTGGATACACGAAAGAAGAAATTTTAAAGATGCATTTTCTTGACTTCGCTAAACCTGAAGAAAGAGAAAAAGTAAAAAAACAGCTCGAATTAGTAAAAAAAGGCACACCGCAAAACTTTCGAACCACTATTTATCACAAAAACGGTTCTCTTATTCATTTAAACGTATCGATCACGCCTATTATGGTAAACGAAAAACTTGATGGCATATACGGTATATCACAAGATATAACGAAACAAGTAGAAATAGAAAAGTACAATGAATACATGGCCTTTCATGATTATTTAACAGGTCTGCCTAATCGAAACATGCTGCATTCACGCCTTTCGAACGAGTTAACGACTGCTGCTGAAAAGACACAAAGCCTCGCTGTATTAATGATCGATCTTGACCGATTTAAAGTCATCAACGATACATTAGGACATGATACGGGCGATCTTCTACTGAAAGAAGTGACGACACGTTTGAAATCATCCTTGCATGACAGCAATATCATTTTCCGTCAAAGTGGAGATGAATTTATCGTTATTTTAGCAGATGCAGACAGAAATGTTGCATCAAAGGTTTGTCAGCGAATTCTGGATGTTCTTGCTGCCCCATATAAGATAAAAAATTATGATGTTTTCACTTCTGCAAGTATAGGGATCAGCCAGTTTCCTAAAGATGGGGAGACAGCCGAGGAATTAATCAAACATGCTGATTTTGCTATGTACCAAGCAAAAAAAGCAGGGAAAAACAATTATAAATTTTACTTCTCCAATGAAGGAGAATTCAACCCATTACAAATGGAAGCAGATCTTTATAAAGCGATGGAACGTGACGAGCTGCTGTTACACTATCAGCCAAAAATCAACCTGAAAACCGGCAATATAGTGGGGGTAGAGGCATTAATTCGTTGGAATCACCCAGAAAAGGGAATGATATCTCCTGTAGCCTTTATTCCCTTTGCCGAAGAAACCGGATTAATTATCCCTATCGGAGAATGGGCTCTGCACACGGCATGCAAACAACAGAAAGCATGGCAGGAAAAAGGGTTTTCACCGGTCATGGCTGTCAATTTATCAGCCAGACAGTTCACGCAATCTAATTTTGTTCACACGGTTGCCGCTATTTTGAAAGAAACAGGGCTTGAACCTCAGTATTTGGAACTTGAGATTACCGAGAGCATGACAGTGGACATTGAACGTACGATTTCAACCCTGCAGCAGCTTAAGAATCTGGGTGTTCACATAAGCATTGATGATTTTGGGACAGGATTTAGTTCGTTAAACTATTTAAAACAATTCCCTGTCGATACATTAAAGATTGACCAATCGTTTGTCCAGGAACTTCATAACAACCCAAATGATGAAACCATTGTAAAAACCATCATTTCAATGGCTCATAATTTGAACTTAAATGTAGTCGCGGAAGGAATTGAAACCAAGGAACAACTTGTATTTCTGCAGCAGCATCTATGTGACGAAGGGCAGGGATATTTCTTCAGCGCTCCATTACCTGCAAATGAAGTAGAAAAAAGATTTCAAGAAATCCAGCAGCTTGTAACAAAACATGGAATTTCTCAAGATATAAATGAACGGATTTGGGCAGAAGAATTACTATATAAAGCAAAAAATGAGATGCAAGATACTGTTCGCCTGCAGCAGGGGATGATTTTGAAGTTTAGAAAAATCAATGATCAATTTATTCATACGCTTTGTGATGGAGAATTATTGTATCGAATTGGATTGATTCCTTCTCAAGTGGTCGGTAAAACTTTATATGATTTTCTGTCCCATGAGGGCGCAACAGAAAAGACAACATATTACCAGAGGGCTTGGGAAGGAGAAGAACTTGTTACTTATGAAAACAAGACAAATGGAATTCATTATCTTGCTAGCTTACGCCCGATTAAACGGGGCCAGGAAGTAATAGAGGTCATTGGTTCATGTGTAGATATAACAGCACGCAAAAAAGCTGAGGAAGCGTTACGAGAAAGTGAATACAAATATCGTCTTATTGCGGAAAACATGACCGATTTAATTCTTTTGATTGATGTTAGTGGGAATATTTTGTATGCATCACCATCTCATAAAACATTACTTGGCTTTTCTAAAGAATTTTTTAAAGGAAAGAACCCATTAGATAACATTCATCCAGAGGAAGTTGATCATGTAAGAATGAAGTTCAAACAGAGTGCCCTAACTAAAACCCCTTCCCAGATGGAATTCCACTTTTTACATGGTAATGGGAATTGGATATTAATTGAGTGTGTGGCTACACCTGTAATTGGGGGAAACGGTCAAACGGAGCACATTATTGTGGTAGGCAGAGATATTACAGAAAAAAGAAAAGCAGAAGAACTCCTTGCAAAATCAGAGAAATTAACCGTGGTAGGGGAACTTGCGGCAGGTGTCGCCCATGAAATAAGAAATCCTCTTACATCAATAAAAGGATTTGTTAAGCTAATGCAACAAGGAATGGTTAAGGAGAAATTTTTTGATATCCTTTTGGATGAATTTAATCGTATTGAGGAGATAATTAAAGAGTTTCTTAATCTAGCCAAGCCACAAGAGATTCAATTAATGAAGAGTGATCTTAAAAAAATACTAAAAGAGGTTGAGACACTGCTGGAATCAGAGGCACATTTACAAAATGTGCAAATAGGCCAACAGGTTGAACAAAACATTCCGCCATTTATGGGTGATCCAAACCAAATAAAACAAGTGTTTATTAATTTAATTAAAAACAGTATTGAAGCCATGCCTAACGGAGGTTTTGTAAACATCCAAGCCAGTGAAGAGGGGCCAGATTTATTGATAAAAATCACTGATAATGGTATTGGAATTAATAAAGAACGTCTTCGGAAATTAGGGGAACCTTTTTTTAGCAATAAAGAAAAAGGGACAGGTTTAGGCTTAATGTTATGCTTTAGGATTGTAAGTCAGCATAAAGGGACGATCACATTCAAAAGCAAAGAAAATCAGGGTACAACGGTTGAAGTGAGGCTGCCTCTTTCTTAAAAAATTACGCGTGTTGCTTGTACAGGCGTGAATTTTCCTTCCTGCACATAGACATGCACCGTTGGAATAGAGCGTTTAATGAGTTTTGCGGCTTCCTGCAGCCGGTCCTTTTTCAGTCGGAAAGAAGTGTAGCTTAATAGCTTGGAAGCAACTCCTGCCACAAGGGAATGACCTGAAACATAGGGCGGTGTGTGCACAAAAATGTTGGTAATGGGGTTGCCTTGCTGGATTGCAAGGCTACAATGTACTGGTATTTAACGGACCAGCGCATCAGCAATCGCTCCTTGAACGAGTGTGAGAATCCGTGCAGCCCTTGGTTTAGCTAGTGATAGAGACGTTATTGGTATTTGGAAAATGGTATAGGTATCGATTAAACGGTCAATAAATTAAGTTTTCAGAAGCATCGTTTTTACATTTCCTTCATTGCAAGAAAGCACTCATTTGCACAGAACTGATCAACAAAGAATTAGCCGATGTAGGTGTAGACTTATACTCGGATCGTAAGGAAGGCATTTCTCTGCATGAGCTGCTAACATAGGAAAACCTCTTAATAAAGAGAGAGGTCCAAAAAATAGCAGGATAACCAATTTATTTTTCCTCTTATTAGCGGTTGACTTTCCCCACTTGACTGCCTATGCTATTTTGGTGCAAGACAAAACAACAAGAGGGAGACTCAACATGATAAGCGTTTTAGTAGGTATCGTTGGAATCATCCTTACGTTTGGTGCAGCTTACTTGTTATCAAACGATAAGAAGAACATCAACTATCGTGCAATCGGAATTCTATTTGCACTTCAGTTGGCTGTTACAGCATTTATGCTTAACACAAGCATCGGTGGTAAAATCCTTGCAGCGATTGCTGCAGGTTTTGCAAAAGTAATGATGTTTGGTAACGAAGGAATCAACTTTGTTCTCGGCGGATTAGTTGCTGAAGGCAAGACCGTATTCTTTATCAATGTATTGCTATTGATCGTTTTCACATCAACATTGCTTTCAATCTTAAATTACATCCGCGTTTTGCCTTTGGTAATTAAATATCTGGGAGGAGCTATTGCAAAAGTAACAGGCCTTCCACGCATCCAGTCATTTTCTGTCGTTACATCTTCAATCTTCGGAGATACCGGTGCAATTGTGGCGATTAAAAACCAGCTTCCTGGTTTCAACCAAAACCAATTATTTGTGGCAACGACAGCTTCAATGACTTCTGTTTCTGCTTCAATTGTTGCAGCTTACATGACTATGATCCCGGCAGAATACGTTTTAGTTGCTCTTCCACTTAACATTATGAGCGGTTTGATTTTAGCAACAATTGTTGCACCAGTAAAAGAAGAGAACGTAGACATTAACATTAACGAAATGGTGAAAGAAAAATCAATTTTCGAGGCGATTGGAAATGGCGCGGTGGACGGAATTAAAGTAGCTGGTATCGTTGCCGCTATGCTTATCGCTTATGTATCATTGCTTGCGATGATTAACTATGGCGTTGAAGGAGTAACAGGCATGAAGCTTGAAACAATCCTTGGCTACGTGTTATCACCGGTTGCAATTCTAATGGGAGTTCCGGTTGCTGAATCTGTTCAAGCAGGTTCTGTCATGGCCACTAAGGTGCTGGCGAATGAATTTGTTGCTATGCTGGGCTTTGCTCAGGTACTTGGTACTTTATCTGCTAAAACAGTTGGCATCGTATCTGTATTCCTTGTCAGCTTTGCAAACTTCGCATCAATTGGAATCATTCAGGGAACAGTACAAAGCTTTAGCCAAGAGCAAGGCGCGAAAGTTGCTGGCTTTGGTCTGAAAATGCTTCTTGTAGCAACAATGGCTTCTGTTCTTTCTGCAACAATCGTTGGTTTATTCCTATAGGATTATGAGAAAGCGAAAAAAGAAGAAATCAAAGGGTGTTCCATATTGGGGCGCCTTTTTTCTCATTATAAGATTTGAAAATGAATAATGTGTAATGTGCAAAATTCACTTTTAAATTTATAAAAAATATATTCAAGCAGTCTACCTGTCACAACTATTTGGGATCCAAAATTAAAAAAGTGGGGGACTTTATGATGTTGAATGCCGAAATCGAAAAAGAAAAGAAGAATTTTCGAAAGGTACACTCATTTTATTAAAGCAAGAAATATTTGCTGACTCCGCTTATTCAATAAACCCTTATTGTACAGCCACTTAAAGGATTGAACAATTCACTGAAAAAGTGTCGTTTTTTTCAGTGAATTGCTCGGAACAGCTATATTAAAAAGACATCAAAAGTTGCCGCCATTTTAATACTATTTCCAAGTCGTTTCCTTCTTTCGAGATAAAAACAGCAGCCGAAATCAGCTCTAAAGCTTATATCTAATTACTCAGGTGCGAAGTTTGAGTTATAATAGTAAAATCATTTGTCTAATATAGAATAGCTGTCAGCCAGCTTCTTGATTGAAATACATAAAAAGGATTGGTGAATAAAAATGGCCATAGTTGATGTAACGGTTATTCCTGTTGGCACTCAGAATCCAAGTGTTAGCAGCTATGTGGCAGATATTCAAAGAGTACTAAAGCAATATGAAGAAAAAGGGGAAATTCGTTTTCAATTGACACCCATGAGTACGATCATTGAAGGCGATCTGCCCAAATTGTTTGAAGTGATCCAAGCGATGCACGAAGTACCTTTTGAAAAAGGTCTTGCTAGAGTCTGTACAAATATTCGAATCGATGACCGTCGTGATAAAGAACGTAAAATGGAAGACAAAGTAGAGCGAATAAAGGGTCTGCTTGAGGAATAAGAGTTTCTGTGTGTAACGGGATCTCGTGGTGGAATGTATAGAGAAACAGGAGAGCTGAGTAGTTTTCCTGTTCAGCATTTTATCGCTTTCATTGCTAAAGCAGAGGGGAGAAGACCCCCTCGCTTTCCTTAAAATTCTTCATATACCGCAGGATCTTGATTATTAATTCTGCCGTCAGGATGTGTTAATCCTGAAATCAGGCTCATTTCTGTTTCGTCGAGAGAGAAATCAAAAATGGAGATGTTTTCAAGCTGTCGTACAGGAGAAGCGGATTTTGGAATAGAAATGGCTCCCAATTGAAAATGCCAGCGTAAAATAATCTGTGAAATAGACTTGTTATGACGCTGGGCAATTTGTTGAATAGTATCATTTTGTAAAAGGTTATTTGCCCGGGCTAATGGACTCCAGGATTCTGTCACTATGTTATTCGCTTGATGCCATTTTCTTTGTTGTTCCTGATTGAAAAATGGATGCAATTCGATTTGGTTGACGCTTGGTTTAACCCCCGTTTCTTTTTCTAAACGTTCAATGTGCTCAGGCAGGAAATTGCAGACACCAATGGAACGAACAAGACCCCATTTTTTGGCATCAATTAAAGCCTGCCAGGCTTCCACATACTGATCCTGTCTCGGGTTAGGCCAATGAATCAGATATAAATCATAATAATCGAGGCTGGCGCGATATAAGGATTCTTGAATGGTTGTAACTGCCTTGTCATAGTTTTGGTAGCGGCCCGGTAATTTAGATGTAATTCTCAATTCTTCTCTTGGAACATAGCTGCGTCTAACAGCTTCGCCCACAGTTCCTTCGTTCTCATAATTATACGCAGAATCAATGAGCCGGTAACCTGCATGAATGGCATTTTGTACCGCATTAGCACCTGCATTTCCATTGAGTGCATATGTACCTAAACCTACAACTGGCAATGTAAGCCCATCATTCAGTGTAATATCCGGAATTTTATTCATCATAAATCACCCCTTTAAGTATATTTTTACATTACCATAATTAGGAATAGGCGTCACTGATTTTAGTCGCTAGGATAGCTTAAAATTTATTCGGATTTATTGAATTGAAGAAAAAGGTCAGTGTATTAATCAAAGTTTCCTGTAGATTTAATAATCCCTTTTGGAAACTACTGCAATTGTTCCATGACGTTTTGTACGATAATATGGGCAACTTTGAATTTGAATATGCCGCTAAGGTTCGAGAAAAGAAAAACAACATAGAATTTTTGGGTTATTACGATGATACAACAAAGCAAATGACGGATACGTACATTGCTGATAAATGGGCAGATGATATAGAAACGGAAATACGTCCTTATATTAAAGAAAATTTCGGAGATTCAACTGATTTCTTTGTCTTTTATGATGACAGAATAGGGGATAAATTGGGTATTGATCCTGTTCATCCAGAAAGTTATAAAGATTTTAACGCTGCACCTACTATCCGTATTACTATTCCCCGAAAAAAGAATGATGGTGATGAAGAACTTTTTAATAGCTTCATCTCTTATCTAAAAAATGAAGATAAACTGCAACAAGGTTTTGTTGCTGTGGAGTACATTGCTAAAAGCGGGGAAATTTTAGAAGAGGAAGAGTGGAGTAAAGAATTTTAAATGGATAAGTGAATGACCTTATTGTACCTAAAGGTGCAATTAAAGGCTTGTTAAATGCTTTTAAAGATAAATAAGACTGGCATTAAACGTGAAAGTATAGCAAGGAATTTAAAAGCTTGCTTCTACTTTTAAATTAATGGAGCAGTATAAAGAAAAGGGGGTATAGCTGTTATGGGAGTAGCTATTTTTATTATTTTAATTCCTTTCTTAATTTTCACTGTCTTACTATCAAAAGGAAAAGGAGCATCATTACTTGCAGGTTATAATACAATGTCTGACAGTGAAAAGGCTCAATACAATGAAATCGCTTTGTGCAAATTTATGGGGAAAATTATGTATGGTATTAGCCTTAGCATACTATTATTAGCATTAAGTGAGATATTAGAAAAACGAGTTTTGTTTATTATTGGTCTTATATTACTTTTAACTCTTATTGTTTTTACATTAGTGTACTCAAATACAGGAAATAGATTCAAAAAGAAAGTTTAAGAATAATGGACAGAGGACTTCACACCTTGAAGTCCTTAATTTTAAAAATTAAATCAACAATATTCTTTAACAAGCCTAAAACTTAAAAATAAAACAGCCCTTATTATTAATTTGCATCAGCTAGTTGAATCTCATCTTTCACCACTGGAATGACAATTTGTTCACCAGGGACGATTTTTGTTGTAATTAAGTTGTTTTTCTTTTGTACCCATTTAATAAATTGAGTGCTATTCATATCATGGCTATCTTGATATTCTTCAGCCAATGTCCAAAGTGAGTCGCCCTTTTTAACACTGATTTCTTGATATGTCGGCTCATTCTCTAAAGAAAAAGTAAAGTACATTGTTGCTCCGGCCATCATTGCAAATAATACTAGGATAAACGAATAATTTTTTAATTTTTTCATTAGAAACACCCTTTTTGTTTTAGTTTTTTTCAATCAGCATGGACAATTTTTAAACTACTTATTCTTGGAATGGAAATTTTTCAATCTATTTTTTAACGTATGTTCGGATGGAAAAAGAAAAGAAACCGGCAGCATCCTGGTTTTCGGATGTTCCGGTTTCTTTTCTTCCTTTTCTCTTGTTTGCTTTTCATAAGTTCTTCATAGGTGTTGCAATCGTATTTGTATGCTGTTGGGCGCTTGTGAAGTTTATTAATAATTTTGTCTCTTAAGTCTCCTCATTGGAGGCTTTTTCTTTTGCATTTAGAATATAGAATTCGTGTCAATACTAGAGCCAAAACCATAGTGGGGTGATAATATGGAAAACGAATATTTGGCTGAATTAAAAAACATCGTAATCGAAGAAGGCATTGATTTAACGGAAACGGTAAAGTACATGGAGCATGAATTAAGCATTAATGATTATTTGACTGCTGTTAGTTTCCGCGATAAAGATCAGTTAGTCATTCAAGTCTTAGAGCAAATGGGTGACGAGGGTTTGATGGAGTGGTATTTAACCGGAACCATGACTCGTATTATTATGGAAACCCTAAACGGGGACCCGTCCTATGTTGATTGTTACAGTAAGATATTAAAGAAAATTAGTTAAGTAAGAAACGCACTCCTAAAAAAACAGGAAGTGCGTTTTTTTTGTGCAAAAGTATAAACCATTTTAAGGAGAGAAAAAATTATTTGCGTATCGCATCACAATCAAAAGGCGGATATTATCCAACACCATTGAAAGAAGTTGAATTGATCCTGCCACACCTTTCGGTCCAATTTTGTGTAATCTCTCGGTTCTTCAATGTGTTTAGATATTGTTTCATTGGATAATGACAGCCCTAATCGGATTGAATAATCGGGGTATCTTCAGACTTTAATTACTCAAAATCGTTATCCAATATTTTGAATAAAAATGGAAACGGGACGTTTTCAAAGGACCGCACATCGCTTTTGGAAAATGTGAAATCAGCCCTTTTCGTTTGAAAAAAGAAAAAAAGAACAGGCATAAAGCCGTTCTTTTAAAAAATATAAATGCTATTTTTATATGAAATAATGGAGGATGTCTTTTTTGATGTTACGCTTTTTCATTGCTGGATTAAGCTTGCCTGCGCAAAGCTTTATTAACAGAGCCGCGGTTGTTCCAAATAAACTGAACCGTTTCTTTTGGTTCCAGCAGCTTTTCATCTGGATCGCAATATGTATCGCCTTTGCCATGAATGGTCCACACATTTTTGTCATTGCTGAACATTAACGTCCACTGCCCATTTCGCTGCTTGTCCTCAAAAACAAAGTAATTCTTTTTCCCTTGCTCATCATAAAAAGCAATTTGGGGGAAATCGGCTGAAAATTGTTCAATATCTTTTTTCGACTTTAACACTCTAGCCATGATTCAACTCTCCTTTGCAGATAATCTAGGAAAATAAGAAGTATCTCGATTTTTTTAAATAGCTTTTTTATTATTATATACAATCTGAGAAAATAATGCATCTGGTGCTTTTGCTTTCAACATATAAAAGATTATCTTCACCACTGTCTGAGATAAATAAATGCCCTTAACTAGCCCTTTGTTACCTAAAATTGTTTTTGTAATATTGTCATTAGGATGTTGTACTACGGTTATAAACTGCCTCAATTATATTTCCTGTGACTTCCTGCATACTGGTGCCGTTTTTTCCATTTCTCTCTTTAGCCATTCTTTGATCTCTCGAGGCAGGTACACCGACAGCAATTCTTCTTCTGATTCGATGCTCAATGCTTCATGCTCGGGGCTGTATCGTGTCCGGCCTTGTACAAGATGCCGTTTTAAAAAGGACCCTAATTCATGGTACTCCGTGAAGTATCGTATCCTTCATATGAAATACACGAATTGCTTGATAGGTAAGGGAACATTCTGTCAGTAATTTTAAAGTAGCATATCCAACTGTATCTCTTCTGTTTGTCAAACTCAATGGGATAGTCAAGTGGTAAATGTTACTTCATTTTTTGCTGAGTTAATAAAATACCGCCAATAGCCTGAGCTAATATTGAATGTTCGTTCTGAATTAAAAAAGAAGGCACCGTTCACTCACCCCGAAGTACTAACACTAGCCAAGCATTATCAGGAACTGACTAATAAATTCACTAATGGGAGCTCAGAGATCATCTATCCTGTTAAAAACTTCCATGCAAGAGAGTCCAAATCCAAGCAACTCGATTCGATACAGGCTAGATGGCGAGCTTTAGTCCAATATACTTGGCTATATCACAGATTTACATTCACTTTTTTGAGCAGCTAGGCACGATTGAATGTGTAAAATGGCTAACAGCAAACAATTAAATGGTCAAACTTCCGGATTATATTAAAAAAGAACATGGTTTGATCAATTTAAAAAAGATAGTTATGAAAAAATTCACAAAAATATTATAATACACTATGTGTAAAATTCAAAAATATAAACATTAAATAAATCCTCTAAATTTTATAAAAGAACTAGACAGGCTTTTTCGTTTTTTAGTTAGGTTTTCAATACGTATACAGTGAGTAATGATATCAATATTTCTCCATAAAGGCCAGGCTGCTTAATCAATTAAAACCAGATGGAAAAGCAATTAGTAATTTAAACAACAGCTGGGGAGAAAAATTATTTAGCCAGCTGAAGCAAAAGGACCTTGGTGTATGGATGATTGGGAAAGGGGACAACAATAATCTAATAATCGGCAAATATAACCTGGGAGAAAAAATTTTTGCGAAAATATATGAATATATCAGAGGAGAAAGAAATATATGAATATATGAGGGGGAACCAGCTGAACTAAATCTTTAATAGTAGGAAGACATAATATTTTAGATTCTTCGGTGACGTATTCAACTGCTCAAGAACTCGGACTTGAAAGCGGCCATATTTTTTAAACTTTAGAAGCATTCAAGGGCGTTCCGGAAAGGTTTGAACTGAGGGGGCTTTTATCGTCATTGATTATGCTCATACGGCTGAGGCATTAATAAGCTTCCTGCAAACTGCAAGAGAAAACAGAGCCAGACAAATTTTTTACATCTTTAGCTTTAGAGGAAATCAAAATAGAAAGAAACGCAGAAAGATGGTTCTGATATCAGGAGAAATAGATGATGTTAGTATCCTTACATTGGATGATTTAAACAAGAAAAAAGGGTTGTCATCCTAGATCGAACATTGGTCATAAAACCATACGTGAGATGAGATTGAAGAAGAATACTGTATTTTGATTACCGAAAAAGGAGCGGAATCCTATAAACATCCTTTTCATATACCGGCTTATTCAGGTAAAGAAACTGTCCGCTATCTATCAAAAACAAGCATCGTGAAATGCTGAAAATGGTATAAAGGATTTTCATTCGGTTACTTAATGTTTGGCAGGAGTTGAAGAGAAATGAATTACAAAAACTTGTTTTAAGAAGGAGAAAAACAATGTTTAAACTTCATTTAAAGGGCTTTGGAATTGATTTAGGAACAGCGAATACACTTGTTTATGTAAAAGGGAAAGGAATTATTCTTCGAGAGGCCTCTGTTGTGGCGATTCAAACCGAATCAAAAAAAATTATTGAGGTGGGAAATGCCGCCAAAAAGATGATTGGCCGTACTCCTGAAGATGTGGTGGTTCTTCGACCCCTGAGAGAGGGGGTTATTGCAGATTATTCAGCCGCAACAGCTATGATGAAACACTATCTAAAGGAATCAAACAAAAAAAGCATAATAGGCAGCAAGCCGTTGGTGATGATTTGTGTTCCATCTAGCGTTACACCTGTTGAGCAACGCTCCGTAATTGAAGCGGCCAGAGAAGCAGGAGCAAGAGATGCTTATTTGATAGAAGGAGTGCTGGCTGCAGCAATCGGTGCAGATTTACCGGTGTGGGAACCAGTTGGGAGTATGGTGGTAGACATTGGTGGAGGAACAACTGAAGTCGCAGTTATTTCTTTAGGGGGGATCGTAACCAGCAACACTATACGGATAGCTGGTGATGAGATGGACAAAGTAATCATCAACTATATCCGGAAACGCCATAATTTAATGATAGGACCCCATATGGCAGAAGATATAAAGGTTGAGATTGGTACTGCTGGAGATTCAAAAGACGAGGCAAAAAAAGCTGTGCGGGGACGCGCCCTGTTAACAGGGCTGCCCAAAACCATTGAAATCTCGGCTGAAGAAATATCGGATGCTTTAAGTAACACTGTGAATGCAATAGTGGAGGTAGTGAAGCGGACATTAGAAGAAGCGCCGCCGGAGTTAGCGGCTGATATTTTGGGTAAAGGTATAACACTAACAGGCGGTGGGGCCTTGTTGAGAAATTTGAATAATGTATTAAATGAAAAAACAAGTATACCAGTTTACGTTGCACAAGATCCGCTTGATTGTGTTGCTGTGGGTATAGGAAAATCCTTAGATCAGATTCATCTATTTAATTGAACTACCGCCACTTAATAAGATTATGAATCATTTGAAGTGGAGAATTCCTACAAAGAAGATGCCATTATTGCTCTTCTTCAGCTTTTAAAAAAATAGTTACAATAAAGTTTAAGATATATAGGAATCTATCTTAAACTTTATTGTAGATAGGCTCTTAAAATAAAACTGTCCTCGGTACTTTGGGATAGAGGACAGTTTTTATTTATTGTTTATTTTTTAATTTACTATACTTTAGTTTCATTAAAGTTTAGCGTTATGGCTATAAAATTCCCCAATTATATCCCAGGCGACTTCCTGCATACTGGCTCCTTTTTCTTCAGCTTCTTTCTTCGGCTATTCCTTGATCTCGCGTGGCAGGTACACAGGCAGCAATTCTTCATCAGATTCGATACTCAATGCTTCATGTTCGGAGCTGTGTCTTGCCCGGTCCTCTACAAGTTGCCGCTTTAAAAAGTACCCCTTTCTAGAGTGGCTTTACCGGCTGGCTAAAACTGCTCCTGAAATAGTGACGATTCCGCCCGCCAAGGTCATCCCCGATATTTGTTCCTGTAATAAGAAGACGCCTAATAAAACAGTCCAAACAGGAAGCAGGTTGATATAAGGAGCTGCACGCCCAGCTCCAACGATTTTCACACCGGCGTTCCAAGCAAAGTAGGCCACTACTGATGCAAAGGTACTCACATAAACAATACAGATCCATGCATTTCGAGACATGTGAATTGAGTTTAAATCAACTGTTCCAATGCAGCTAACTGCACTAAAAAGAGTTCCGTAAAAAGCGGCTCCTGCGGTCATGGTCAGCGGGTCTATATGCTTTCCGTATTTTTTACCAAGAACCGTATACATGCCCCAAGCTACACAAGATAAAAGAATGGCGGCTTCTCCTATTATAGATCCTTCAGAAAAAATATCCTGTTTGCCTTGAACAAGCAGGATAACTACAAATATGGACAGAACTGCTCCAATCCATGCTTTTGGTTTAACCTTTTCTTTGAGAAATAAGGGGGTAAAGAATAAGATTGCAATGGGAATCCCTGCTGAAATCATGCCCGCCTGTGAGGCACTAATAGATTTTAATCCTACATAATTTAAGGTTGAAAAAGCAAAAATGCCGAGAAACCCCAAAACCAAAAATTCTTTCCACTGCTTTATAATAGGAAGCTGTTTTTTGTTCAGAGCCAGCAATCCCCAAAGGATAAGGGTTGAAACAGCCCAGCGTACGGTATTCAGTAATGTAGCTGGTAAAGCGGGTCCTAAATAACGTCCGCATATATAGTTACCTGCCCACAAAAGAGTAGCGGTAATCAATAGTAAAATACCCTTTTTCATAACCGTGATCTTTTCTTGCTTCCTTTGTATTTTTCTAACTGCTTTATCAGCTTATTTATTTTTCATTAATAGTTTTTTCATGATTATATACTTTTTCAATGATTTCTCCAGCAACCGCCTGCATACTGGTTCCTTTTTCTTCTGCTTCTTTCTTCAGCCATTTCTTGATCTCTCTTGGCAGGTATACAGACAGCAATTCTTTTTCTGATTCAGTGCTCAATGCTTCATGATCGGAGCTGTATCTCGCTCGGTCTTGTACAAGATGCCGCTTTAAAAAGTAACCTAATTCATCAGAAACACCGTGAAGGATTGTATCCTTCGTATGAAGCACAAGACGGTCCTCGATCATTTTAATATAAAGGTTAGCTGCCTTCAACGTGCTGATAAATAAGATCCATTGCTTGGTAGGTAAGGGAATCCTCCGTCGGCAGTTTCAGAATCGCATCTCCCAGTGTGCCAGTGCGTTTGCCAAACTCAACGGGACAGCTAGGTGTTAACCTATGTGTATAGATTCCTTCATTTTTCTTTTCTAATGAGGGTAAGAGTTCGATAAGACCGAATAAAAAATCCAATATCGAATGCAACATAAATACAATTATGTTGTATCCAGGCCACAGCATGATAAAACTGTTCAACATAAAAAAAGAGAATGCTTATAAGCATTCTTAGACTGTAGACAAGATGTACTCTGGTTAGTACATCTTGTTTTTTTTTATAAAAGGTTGAAAGTCATTTTTTTTGTTTGGCAGGTGCTTTTTTTTGTTTAGCAGGTGCTTTTTTAGGATCCAGATCATGATGTAATGCTGTAGGAGGAATCTCTGGGTCAGGAACCTGTCCTTTGGCTACTGGCTCTGCAATGTAAACATAATCGCCTGTTCCATCGGGTGCACTTCCGGTAGCCCATAGACCCTCGGCAGAAGATGTCCCTTCGGAAAGGTTCCAAAATTCATACGCCTCTGGCTGTGACTCCTCTTCAGCCTCAGGAGGGAATGAGGCAGGCACAACTACGCCATTTTTCTCTTCAAGTTCCTGGATAGCTGCCATCCACTGATACTGATGATAACGATCACGTGCCAGCATTTTGCGGAATGTTGCACGGACTCCTTCATCTTTTGTCATATGATATAAACGAGCCACTTGAAGCCGACCTTGACTTTCTGCATGTAAGTTAGAACGCATATCGGCTAGCAAATTTCCACTTGCCACGATATAGGAACCGTTCCACGGCACGCCCATTGAGTTTGTTGGCAGTCCACCAAGTCCGCTTACAAGCAGATGCTGCGGGTTAATACCACCCATAATGGCTGCTGTAGCAGGGTCTTTTGCTGCTTCTGCCTGGTCTTCTGGAGAAGCCCCATCAAGCAATTGACTGATAAGAGAACAGAGCATTTCGACATGTCCAACTTCCTCTGTCCCAATATCCATTAACATATCCTTATACTTTTCTTCTCCACGGCAGTTAAATCCCTGAAAGAGATATTGCATCATGACGGTCATTTCACCAAATTGTCCGCCTAATACTTCCTGTACTTGGCGGGCAAGCATTGGATCTGGGCGGTCAACCTTTACCTCAAACTGAAGTTCTTTTTGATGACGAAACATGACGAATCCTCCTTTTATTTTTAAGGTTTTTTTCCTTTATTTTCTTCCTTTTGGTTTATTACCCGCCTTTTGGATGGATTAACCACTTTTATAAAATTTATATAGCTTTGTAAATCAATTAGCTTTTTAAAAAACGAGTGCAGTGCCAAAAATGAGAATGCAGCACAATTTATTGATATGCTCCCCTTTAAGTAGACAGTTGTAAGAAAGCGACGCTACTATCTACTTGGAGGGGATTTTTGTATGGGGAGAAAACAAACGTATTCTGTAGAGATTAAGTTACAGGCAGTTGAACTCTATTTATCAGGCGAAATGGGTGGGTATCGACGAGTAGCTGAAAAATTTAATGTGGATGCGTCTCAAATTGTGAGATGGGTTAGGGCTTATAAACAAGAGGGAATCGATGGCTTAAAAGAAAAGCGCGGTCTTGTAGGAAGAAAACCAAAGAATCCTTCGGATCAAGAAAAAATTAAACGGCTGGAAGCGGAAGTAGCCTACTTAAAAAACATACTAAGATTAGTAGTGTAGCCAAGGCATTGGTTTAC
>NZ_JANAVL010000032.1:0-16592 GCF_024213455.1 Domibacillus sp. A3M-37
TTTTTTAAAGAGGGTGCTGACAGGGACGAGAAGCACGCTGAAGAAGGACCCTAATCATGTAACCAAGAAAATAAAAAAAAGAATGCAACATAATAGTTATTATGTTGCATTCAATTATAGACAAGAAAACAGGCGCCATCCCTTGAAATAGAAGGGATGGCGCCTGTTTTGGTTTGGCAGCTACTCGTTCAATCTAACATATTAGACATATATGTTAGATTGAACGCAACATAATAAATCGGAACGGAGATATAAATTATAATATCACACCCCACTCATACGAAAAATTTGAAAGTACTGCTTTATGGGAAATTGTCTGTTTTGAGTGGATAATATTATCTCTTTAATTAAGATAATATCACTAAAAAAGAAAGTAGCAGAAGGATTTTGTTCTTCTAAAGATAATGTTATAATATAGTAAACTGCGTAAACCATTGGTAAACCAATAATTTTAATAGTTAACTATTAATTTTTAGGTAAACTAGAGTATGAACAAAAAAAAGGAGTGATAAAAATGGCTGAATTTGAGAGAAGAGATAAGAGCAAAGCATTTAAAGCCACGCCCGATACCGTGGAAAAAATTAATCGCATTATCAAAGAATCGCATAAAACCGAAGCCGAATTTTTCGAGGAGTTAGTAAACAACTTATCCATCGAAAAAGTGATGGATGATGCAGCTGTTTTTGCCCCTGATCTGCGCCGACACTTCGAATCCGATATACAGAAACTAAAAAATGCGACCAATTCAATCATGTCCATTTTTGCCAGCCAGATGGAGAATCTGTCTGTTGAAAAAAACCAATGGGAATCTATAATGGGAAAACGTTTGGACGATAAACAGATGGAGCTGAACGTGATTCAAGATCAATTGGACGCTTTAAATAATCTATTTCAAAAAAACCAATCAGAACATGAAGAACTGGTTCAGAGCCATGGCATTGTTTTAAAAGAGCGTGACACACTGCTAAAAAGGACAGAAGACCAAGAGCAGCTAATTTCGGATCGAAACGAAAAAATTCAGGATCAACAACAACGAATCAACCAGCTGAATGAAACCATCGTTAGTAAAGACGAAGAGTTAAAAGCCGTCGGACCAATCCTGGAAGAAAACCGTCAATTTACAGAGGCGATCAAAGGATTAAACCAAAAAATTGAAAATTTAAATGAATCCTTAACCAAACAAAAAGAAGACTCAGTTGATGCTTTGGCAAAACAAGAAGAAACTTTGAATTTTGTGCACTCAAAAGAGTTGTATGAACAAGAAAAACAACTGACAAGACAATTCAGCGACGAAAAAGAAAAATTGTGGGATGAAGTCCGAGAAAAAACAGAAAAAGCTATACGTCCGTTCTATTTAGAAGAAATGGAACGAAGAGAAACCGATCTAAAAAACCAAATCCAACAGCTTCAAGAACAAATAAAAGGTCAAGAACAAACAAAAGTGCCTACTCCTCCAAAACGAAACAACCGTCAGAACCAAAAAAAACCAACCCAGGACTAATCCTTAGGTTGGTTTTTTTATTTCTCTGCTTATAAAAAAGTTTGCTTATTATATAATAGTTTACTTCTAAAATTATTAGTTTACAGATGGTTTACTTAGATTACTAAGTATTAAAAATTGAAGTTCCACCATTTTTTCTTTAACGTTTGTTTCTGCTGTTGGTCAATTGCCTCCAACAATTTACGCTGTCAAAGATTCGGATCATCTTTGCAAAGCCTTTACCACAGGGGCTAAACATGGAAACTGGCATGTGTTATTTAAGCTGAAGAATTTCATAGTCGCCGCCTGACCACCCGAGCCCCGAAGACAATTCCAGACTGTAATGGGCCACATCAGGAGGGAGTTCAAATACGACTTTCCCCTTTTTGCTCAGGCCAGGGTTCACATCTTCAAAAATCAAATCTTCTTCCTCAAGCAGGGCGGTGATTTCGTACTCATCCGACGGATTGTATTCATTTCCCTGATCGTCCTTTAGCTTAAACAAGTTACTGCCGACCGCCCGTGTTCTCTTATCCAGATTTTTCACCGTGAAATCAACAATCACAAGCTTGTTTTCCGTTTCATAGCTCTCTATGAATTCGTTACTGCTGGGGATGATCTGGTCTTCCTTCACAGATGCAACCACAAACTCAAAATCACCCGTGCGGATCGGGCTGCCCATAGTATGCGCTTTCTCTGTTTCCTTGGCAGGCTTCTTCGTTACAGGAGCGCTGGCCTGTTCAGCGTCCTGCCCCTCACGGGCTTCATCTGGGCTATCTACTGGAACATCTGCTACCTCTTCCGTCCGAACGGCAGGTTCCTCCTTAGGAGAATCAATCATCGAACCCGTGATGAGAGCCAGCAAAAAGGCTGCGGCCATTTGGAGAAACCGCTTTCGGGCTGTTCCGTCCCGTTCAATCACTCCTGTAATGCCCATAACAAGCAGAACAGCAGCTGCAAGAAGGAAAGATAAAGCAAGGGTGCTCCAAGTAGAGGTAATGATAGAGAGGATAACAGCTCCCCCCATCCATAAAAACCGCTTTTTGGCTGTTCCGTTCCGTTTTACCAGGCCTGCAATTCCCAAAACAAACAGGACCGCTGCTGAAAGCATTAACAAGAAGGAAACAAAAGCCAAGAAAAAACCTCCTCTGAGAGATGAATATGAATAGTGTAGCACGGAATGTCATTGGTGGAAAAATTCTCTTATTGGACATGATGCTTCTAAGGATGATCTAATCCCCAAATGGTATTTAGATCACCTGAAAACGCGCCTGAACCAGCTTTTTTTTGCGTTTTTTTCGGTTAAATCTGCTTCCAGGAGCAGTTTTTCCTCTATTTCCTGCCTTACGGCCGCTTCGATCTTCGCTTTTTCCTTCAGTAAAGCCAGCTCCACTGCTTCATTCACGGCTTTTTCGAAACGATCCTGCATAACTTCAGCCATCTCCAAGGCCAATTCCTTCTTAAACTGATCCAGCTGTTCCTGCTGCGTCTGGGCCAGCTCTTGGATGAGCTCTTTTTTAAATTCAGACAAGCGTTCCGAAGGCGTTTCGAGTGCGTTTTCAAAGCGTGAAACGGTATGCGTTTTATCCCCGTTTTCCACAGGTTCAGGCGCGTTGTAATCGCCTTTCTGCCAATTTTCCGCAATGCTCTTGATCACTTCCGCTTGTGGCTGTTGTAAATCAATCAGTTTTTTCATTTCAGCCAGTAGCCGAATATCTTTTTCATAGTAAATGCGCTGTTTCTTTTTATTTCTTTCAAATTCAACTCCCGCAGCTTCCAACCTTAAGCTCCATCCTCGCAGCGTTTCAGAAGCGATGCCTACCCGTTCGGCTGCCGTTTTGGAGAAATAACCTAAGTTTCCCTCATCCATTTTTCTAATCACCTGCCCCGTTTTTAACACGTTCTATATGCGTTTTAAATACACTTCCTAACATAATAGACCCTAACTGATTTTCACGCTATGGTCCACTTTGTTTATTAAGGTATAATAAGGTAAAAAAATGTCGTATGAGGTGGCATCTTGAAATACATAAGATATATATTTCTTGGATTTGGATTCATAGCAGTATTAATTGGTCTTGTTATATCAGCGTTCCTAGTCACAGATAAATGGGTGATTCCTAAGTATGGCAACAGTAAAACGGATTTCTTCGACGCGCTCGCGGGTGTCTCGACCACGGTTGCAACAATAGGAGGTTTGCTCATACTTATTATCACGTTTTTCACGTACTGGGAAACGAGAAAACAAAGGATTTCCAGGGAAGAACCTACGGTTTCATTACGGCTTGTGCCAGATGAAAAGAACTCTAATTTTCTAAATGTTTCCCTGAAAAATTCAGGAGGCGGACCTGCGTATGACCTCCGCGCACATTTTTCTCCCGATCTGCCCTATGAAAACATTACGTTGAACCAATTAAGCATGTTTAGAAGGTTACCCTTATTGGATGCTGGCGAGGAGATTATGTTTTTTTACGACTCGATTGTTGACTATATGCGTTATCCTAATAACCCTAAATCCGTAACAGCCACCGTAACCTATTTTACTCTGCCCGAAGGGAATCGTTCAGCAAAACCCCTTTTCAGAACTTTTGAGTTAAATTTTGAAGAGCGTTTCGGGCAACGGCAAATTATAAAAAAAGACATGAGCAACCTTGTTAACGAGATTGAAGAGCTAAAAAATGTCCTCCTGATTACATCCTTGAAGCGAGGCGATAGCGATTGATTGAAGAATTGTTCTACCGTAAATACAAAAATTTAAAGCCGATTGAATTGACGGACTGTACACTGTACATCGGAATCGAACCGTTTAAAGTAACCGAAGCTTATATTTTTATAAAGCAAACATATGTGAAAGTCACCGAAGTGGGCGACAACAGGGCTCAAGGCAGCAAGGAAACCGATCGTTACTACAAAGGGTATTTCACTGTTCAAGCCAATCGTGACCTGTCACATGAGTCAGGGGAAGGTAATGGTCTTATCGGTTATAGGGGAAATGAACGCTACCATTTGCATGATGTGACAGTGGTTGGCAGCCAGTACTACCTTTTTAGTGGGATTTTGAATGCAAGGTTTCGATTTATGGATTATAAAATCACTAAAACCAACCGTTAATCTATCTAATTATCTAATAATAAACCACTGTTGGAAAACGCCCAAAAAACGCCCGCACAACGGGCGTTTTTCCAGCGATTCGTATCGTTATTTCGGATCGCCTTTACGTTGGGCTTTTAATTCTTTTATGTACGCTCTTCTTTTCTCTTTTTGTTCTTTTATCCTGTACTCCTGATTCGTCGACGTTTTCGCATGACCTAACTGTTCAGCTACGTACAAGTCGATCAGGTTTTCAATCGGGTACTCCAGCAGCTTTTCTTTCGTGAATTTCGGCTCTTTCGGTGCTGCCTCTTTCCCATGGTTCGTTCGATACCGTTTTTTCGTTCCATCCTTCAGCGTTTTCCACGCGTAGTCCTTCGGACTTTTTTCAGGATTCAGGCTTGGATCCACGCCTACCTGTTGCAGAATTTTTTCTACCATCTCTTCTTTCGTCAAATCGCCTTTTAGCGCCCGTTTAAACAGCGCATTTTCTGTTCTTTCCACGTACGCTTTGCGACAATCATGGACACCGCTGTATTTTACTTTCCCGTCACGGCAGCACTCCTTGACCAAAGCCCGCACTTTGTCCTGGCTGAAGTTGTTAAACAGCTCTTCTGATGGCGGGATGCCCGTTTCTTTCTGGTATTGATCCAGCAGATCAAATACCTTTTTATCCACGTCCAACACTATCCGTGGACGGTCTTGTTTCGTCATGCCGTATTTGGTCATGCGGATTGTTTTGGCTTCGGAATCAAAGCAGTCCGCACTCGAGTTAAGCAATTCACTGTTTCGAAACGTGCCGTACACCAGGCAAGCCACCGCCAATTTTTCCTGCGTCGAATATTTATCGTTCTTTAACGCCTGCCTCAGGATGATTTTTGCCTGTCTGTCGGTGTATCCCGTCCCGCGCTTCACTTCATCCTGCGAAAAATCGCCGATTTTACCCCGCATTTTATCCCTGAATTCCTGGTTGTAGAGCTTTTTGGAACTTTTAATCGCTTTTCCGAACTCCCGCCCCTCTATTGGAACCAGTGCATCTTCTGGATTTTTGCTTACGGCAGCAAAGTATTTATAAACCGAATCGACATAGCCATCGTACGTTTTTTTGCTGTATCGGTCTTTTCCTTCACCGCCCGTGTTTTCAGCGATGGTATCAAAAAATTCTTCTGTGTTTTTTTCGTTAATTTCGCCGAGAGACGAAATTCCTTTATGGATGACATTCCACTTTATGAATGTTTTTGCCATGGTGACGTATTTGTCTTTCGTGCTCACGGTATCTAGATTTTCTTTATACAGCTTCCCTGGTCGATTAAATGGTGCATCTCCCCGTTTTTCCCGCACTTCTTTTGGCACAATGTTCATGACTTTTGGGAGATGCTGCTCCACGTATTCGATCGCCAGCTTGTCATACACTTTTTCCTGTGCCCGACTCGAAAAATTTAATTGGTTCATCACATGGTACCCGTTTTTTTTTCTGCTTCGGATTTGGCCACGTTTCTTTTTCCCGCCCTTTCGTGCCATTATGCCACCTCCTTTTTTCGATTTTCCTGCCTCATCATACATACAAAATTCGTTTCTGGATGAAATTTTCCGACTAATTTATTTTGGTTCAACCCCTTGCGAATCCGTGGATTGGTTCTTCTTTTCTGGCCTAGCATATCCTCTACCTGTAAAAGGTAGAGGATTACCCTTAAAACCAGGGAAATGTCGGTACCCGACTTTTCCCTCCAAGAGCATTCGCCCCGCATCACGTCTGCATTTGCAGGCTCACGGCCTCCAGCCGTTCACTGCCAAATGGCAGCCGTTCGCGCGCTCACTAAAACCAAAAAACGCCCAAAATGGGCGTTTTTCAAATGCAAAAGAGCACTTCCTTCTCTCAATTTTTAAAACTGGCGTTTAAAAATTGAGAGCAATCAGCGCAGCAATTATAGCGACTACATTTTGGCTCGGCTGGTCCACAGTCCCGTGACCCAACGTCCATACCCCTACAATCGTGTGCTCGTTATTAGCCCTCCACCTGTTGAATCAATTAACAGGACACCGACGGTGTGCAGGAGTTTTTATCGACTAATAAGAGCGGGGTAGTCTCAGATTTAGCTTTTTCTTCATCCATCTTTTTCATCCTCAAGCAGACCCAACATTGCTTCTACAACTGATTTGATCCACTCCATTCAGTGAACTCTCCACGTTTATACTTTCATCATTTTTCCCCTCCCGTTTTTTATCCTTCACATCAGTTTGTTCCAAGCTAGAAATCAACATCAAAATCCTTTTGAAACTCTTATTTTCCACTTCCTTTCGAGCATGATGCAGCGTTGGCAAGACACTCCGTACTTATAATGGCGTATTTTATGATGTTTCCCAATGCAAAAAAACAGGCATCTTCTCTAATTTTTTAGAATCCTGTTTTCCTTTTTTTTTGAATACCACCCCGAAGAGTAGCATGCGTACTTCTCGTTGAACGAAAAGCTCTATAAATCCCCGAAGAGATAAATAAATTTAAACGATTTCCTTGTCTATATTTTAACTTGAATTTACAATTTTTTCATAAAATTTACTTATAATTACATAAAAAGGGGTTGATTGCATATGGATTTTGAAGAATTGAAACAATACAAACCAAATATACCCTTTAGGGTAATCGAAAAGGACCTGGGCCTTGTCCCAGCACTGCGGAGAAAGGCCTTTTTCAGTGAAGAAGATATGAGTATTGACCACAGCAACGAACGGTTATCAAAAGGAGAAGTGGAAATCCCTGTTTTTAAGGATTCGACTATTCGGCCGCTTGGATTTAAAGGGAAGTTATTATCCTACCAACTGGAAAATTTAGGATGTGGATTTTATGCGATCCACCACAAAAGAGGGAAAATAGCACCGAAAGGGAATGACAGGCAGCACCCAAACGAGGAAATCGACCGAAAAAAAGGAGGAATCTTCACCTTTTATATTGTTTATAACAGGCAATCAGGTACTTATAAATACCTTGAAAGCAAAAAAATGTTTCAAACGATGTATCAAGAAATCGATGAGTTGAAAAAGAGCGAGGCTGTACAGGAATTGATTAACGATTTTATTGATTGGATACAGTCCTTCTGGACTTTTGAATTCAAAAACAACCACAATTTCGGAACGGTCACATCGAAACAAACCTATTCCGACTACTTAAAAATCGTTGGTATGCTTGAAAAAAAATACCGATGATAAGACGCTATCATCTGCTTTTGAACATCTTCGGAAACATATGTGATACAACACATGCTTACATCACGCAAAGCTTAAAAATGCTCGAAAAACACATGAAAAACGCAAAAGACCATATCCATTATTATTTTCCCACCGCGAACATACATGTTGACCACCACAAAGATGAACTTCACGGGAAACCACTGTTGGACTTCATACACTACCTCCAATCGAGGATTATTGTCAGAGGTTATTTTGTTGATCGAGACGCAAAAAAAGCATATCCAAATATTTCAGAAGTTTTCCATCGTGAACAGTTCGCCACAGCGTTTGAAAGTGACAGCAGCAAACAGGAAAGAATCCATGAACTTTTAAAGAAAACTCTTGATAAATCCAACAGCACTTTTTTTAAACTCTGACACTCCCATGGCTGAAGCCATGGGGTTCTGGCTGGATGACGTTTCCCGTGAAACACATACGGGCCGTACGGGCATCTCTCACCAAAAGGACGGAGTCGCGCCCTTTTGCTGAAAAGATGCCCGCCAAAACGGTCCGTATTTTCACTTTTTTTTCGAACGTCCGACCCATTACATGCCGCGAAACCACTATTGGACTTGATTATGGAACGTACGTTTTCTAAAATAAATTAAGGAACGTGAGTTCCTCCAAAATGAAGGAAGAAAGGAGGGAATGTTTTGAATGCAGATGATGAGAGGTTTTGTCATTACTGCTTCACGCAAAAGGGAAATTTATATGCCTTACATGATTGGCGCAAGACAGGCTTGCTGGCCCACTTCTGTTGGGAACACTACGTGGTAGTTAAAGAGTTCCAGGATGTCCAAAAAAGGCAGTTTTTGAGGTATTTTAAGGATTTAGACATCGATATTCACGAAAAATGAATCTGGCATGAAACATTACAAAAGCTTTTACAACAACGAACCTGCCAAAAATCAAAAAGGGCGGTTTTGAGATGAAAAAAGCCATTAATCTACTTGGATCCGCAAAGTTTTCAGCAGAAGAATTTATGATGTATCGATTGCAAAGCATCATAAACAATCAATTTCAATACAGTGAGATTCATCTTTT
Organism: Domibacillus sp. A3M-37; assembly: GCF_024213455.1. Classification (NCBI taxonomy): domain Bacteria; kingdom Bacillati; phylum Bacillota; class Bacilli; order Caryophanales; family Bacillaceae; genus Domibacillus; species Domibacillus sp. A3M-37. The sequence goes on from NZ_JANAVL010000032.1 coordinate 8,840, forward strand.
TATGAGGAATGCAGCCGATTTTTTAGAGTACAGTACGGCCATTGCCAAGCTAGAAGGCAGGAATATGGAACAGGAAAAACAGCACGTCGCAGGACTCACGGATGTACTCATTCGAGAGAATCGTCAATGCGAAGAAAACCTTGTGATTCTGTTAGTCGCATTTCGAGAAAGCATAAAAGAAAACACGATTGAACAGTTTTTGAAGAATATTGAAGATTAAAGTCAGATTATTCAAAAAAAGAAGGCGCATGTTTTCGACATCCGCCTTCTTTAGTCCAGGTACTCGTGCAAATCAATTCACCCCCATCAGAAATGAAAGGTCCAGACAATCGGGGCTTTGATCGCAACCCTCATAAAAGACAAATAACCCAGCCTGATTAAGAGTTCGCGGCTCTCAGGTGGGTTAAATTCGGTTGCTGCGGCCATTCCGAAATAAAGATTTCGCTGATCTCTCGGATGGATAACCCGTCCTAGAGAGTTCGTCAGGCTCTCTAGGATATGGGTTATTAAGTTGAGCTGCTTCTGTCAATCACTTGTACTTATTATAAAACTATTTCAAATATTCTGCAAATAACATGCAGCAGCGTTCGGGTTCCTGCCCTAGTGGCGCCACGATCCCCGCTAACAGGTTATCAGAGCGCTCAGATTCGCCCAGGAGCGTTTTTAAATTGATTTGAATATCCCAACTCTTAAAAACGCGCGCGCGCCGCGAGGGGCCAAAATAGAGTTTCTATCCACAAGTTGGTGTATGTACTAGTATGGTTTCTCCCAAAAACCTAAAACCAGAAAAGAGTAAGAGTCGTTCATACTTACTGTTCGTCAGGCTACTTGTACAGAGGGGCCGCTCCGCTGCGGGACTACGCCCCCTGAAAACTTAAACATAATGTGTATAATACACATACTTCTTTTATCACAAAAGGGTAAGACCATCTATCCTTATAAAGGGACAACCCTGACACCCCCCCTCACTGAAACCACAAGGACCTCATATCTATTTATACAGGGGTACTTACATAGAGAGACAGTTATCCACAGAGCTCCAGTATCAACAGCCCCCCAGCGGAGGGCTATTCCTTATGTATGCAAAATATGAGGGTTGAACGAACCCTTGGTACGACTGGATTCTTTAAAAAATGAAACTCTAAAAAAATGCCCGTTTTTTATGATTTCGACCCCCAAAAACCTAATTTAAATCAACCACTTTTCCAAGGACATAAACGTTATGATCTTCTTCAATGATGGCCGTTGTATCGCTGTAAATGCCATCCTTCAAGACAAATTCCGTGATTTTGGCCTTGGCATTCCCGCCGCTGCCCTTGCTCTCCCAGTCTATGACGCGTTCTTTTTTGAGCTTGTCCAAATTTCGTTCAATACTTTTAAAAGCGAATTTTTTTCCCAAAGGTGATTCTTGCGTTTGGCAAATATCCTCGATCAATTCTTTTTTCATCATTTCCACTTTTCCGCCCCGATCGCGGAAGTAGCCAATAATCGCCTGCTGGTTTTCAGTCATGTTATGACGTATAGACCGCTGGTACTGGCCTCGATAAATTCGAAGGTTAAATTCAATCCCAGTTAAAGCTTCGATCCTTTCTTTACTCGGACCCATGTATTTCCCGCTGTAAGCACTCTTAATAGATGCCCTTAGTTCGCTTAAACGATAAGGTTTCCCTTTCTGATCCACGTATGGATACCACTTGTTTAGCAGATAATCTTCCGTTTCTTCTTTTGTCTTTCCAAGTGCATAATGAAGTAGCGCCAAAGTAAAAGCTGCTTGGTTTCGGCTTCCGTCAAATTCGTGTTCTTGCAGGGCTTTTATCGCATCGTGATTCCAAAGCATGTGCTCCGTCAGCGAAGTTACTTTCCCTGACGTTGTATACGTTTTTTTATTTTCTTCTTTCAACTGCTGCAACCACCAGTTTTTCAAATCATTAAAATCTATTGGATCACCAGCGAAATAGAAAATTTTTTGATCCTTTTTTGGAATAGAATAAAGGTGATTCCCCCCATTAGCTCCTTCATCCGTCCCGATTTTTTTCGCAATCTTGGCCTGGATACGGTTAAAAAGATAAACACTTTCTGTTTTTCCGTTAACTGTTGTGTGTTGGAGTCCCACATGGTAACTGCCTTTTGTCTCGGATTCCTTAATAAATCTTGGTGTAAACCCTATTTCCCTTCGGAAAATTTCCCACACCTGCAAAGGCGAAAAAGCTTTTCCGTTCGATTGGCGCAACTCGAAATCAAAAACCATCCATTGGAGACAGCGTAGATTTTCTGCGCTTCGGGTTTCCCACTTGTAGAACGTATTCGGACAAAAATGCTCCGCCCACTTAGCGTAGTATAGAAGCTCATCCATTGAATTGCAGTGACGCTCCTGGTCATATCCTCGGTAGACCACCATTACGTAATCTTTATTTTTAAAGCGATCCCCCACGATGACGTTAAAAAATTCTTCAAGCGTTAGAACCTTATCGGGTTGAAAACAATATTTTAGCCGTACATTATCATAGCAATTAGTTAATTTTCCTTTTATTTTTCTTGACGTTATTTTTTTGTCTCCGTTTGGCAGCAATTCAGTTTCCGCCATAACGGCATAATTTCCGTACTGAAATGTGTTTAGTTCTTTCTTTCCCATAACAAATAACCCTCCCGTAAGTAAACAGAACTTTCGGCAAGGCAGGATCCCAGAATATTTTTTTTATATCTCCAAAAGGAAACGATAACTTTCTTGAAAAATTACCGCTATGAGAATATAATCAAAATATAACTTTAAATTTCACCACAAAAATCCTTGCCATGGGTTTTTATGTGGGTTTGGTGGGTTTCTCCTGCCGAGAAGAAGACTGTGCGACCAACACGGTCTTTTTCTTTTGCCTTTTTTTCTTTATTTATTTTATTTTATATTACTTTTTAATGCTAGTTCTCTACTAAATTTTTCGACTAAATTCGATGTAATCCTAGTTGATCCACTGTTTTTAGCTCCACGAAATCTTCGCATTTAAATCATTTACTTCTGTTTCATCTATTCCAAGATATTTCCTTGTTTCTGTACTGCTTTTGTGGCCCAGGAGCTGTCCTGTTTTCACGATGTCGTGTCCTGATGCAACATAAAAGCGCCAGGCAGCCGTTTTTCTTGTGGTATGGCAGCTAACCAAAGACTTGTCCATTCCCACCATATCCGCGGCCCATTTCAGCATCTGGTGAACCCATTGTCGTGTGAAATCGAAAATGACGTCATTTTCTTTTTTGTGTTCCAAATACATTTCCATTTTGGCTCTGCATTTGTCGTTCAAGGCGATGTGCTTGACCACGCCTGTTTTTTGCGTTTTTACGTAGACCACGCCGTTTTTAATATCCTTTTTCTTCAAAGCCAAAATGTCAGATACTCTTAATGCAGTTGAAAGAGCAAATTCGAGATACAAGGCATATGTAAATCCGTTTGGCCTGGATGCCAAAACTTCCATCATGTCATCGATTGTTTTTTTATCTTTTATGGGAATACAAGGCACGAAAAAACCTCCTATATCGTAAATATCACTTTACATTTATTAATTCAATAACAAAATAAAAAACCCTTCTTTGATTTGAAAGGTTTTTTCACTTTACATAAATAAGTTTTTGTAAAGTTCGTGAAAGAATGTACTTCAGTTTAGTTGAACAAGGATTACAATTTATATAATTGAAACATAAAAGAATATAGGGAAAAAAGAGGGGGGTATACAGTGAAAATTGCAAAGATTACGCTATTCGTTGTTAGCATCTTAGCATTAGGAGTCTTCCTACTAGTTAACCAAATGACTCCAATTCCAGGAACTTCATCTGGAAACGGTAATCCAGCTTTGTTGATAGCTTGGATTCTAATTCCACTACTCATCTTTATGGTAATATTATGGGTTCGAATTTTTCGTGTGCATTCGATTAGCAACACTGTTTTTATCATCAGCATATTCGGCATTCTCGTTCACTTAACAGTTGCCTTTTTTTATCAAAAAAATGAATTGAATGAATATCGCCAAGTCATAAAAGATGCATTAATAAAAAGAAACGGTGTTGCAGATGCGGAATATATTCAAAGCATTACTTCAGGATTGAGTTTTCATGTGAACAACCAGTATTTTAATATAAATACTTATTTTATGTTTGTAACCTTTTCGATTTTCGTTGCTATTGTGTATACCCTTTGGGACCTTTGGGAAAAGAAAGAAAAAAGCCAGCAGTAAGTGATTTTTCTTTCTCTTTTGTTAGAACACATTTACCCTTCTTATTCCACTAACGGGTGCGTTAGTGAAGAAAAGGATTGTCAAAAAGACAGTCCTTTTTGGTCAGATTAACATAAATCCATTTTTGTAAAGTTCGTGAAAGAATGTACTTAAACTAACGAGCAGGTTAGTTGAAAAATTGAACCATAAAACTCGTTTACTAATGCAACAAAATGCCTATTATGTTGCATGAAAGTGAAACCCTCCTGGCTTTTAAAAGCCAGGAGGGTTGTTTTTCTTAATCTTCTTTCTTTGTTGTAATGCTTTCTCTGGAAAGGCAAGACGACGGTTTTCATAGTGTATATGTACCTCGAGAAGTGGATAGTCTACGGATAGTTATTCTGGATTTTTAGATTTGCGATGCAAAAAAGGAGATAGGTGAAATGGTTTTTTCAATTGCTTTCTTTGTAATTCCGTGGGTTATTGCTCTAGTGCATCTACAATTGAAAGATAAAAAACTTATACCATTGATTGCTCCTTTTGCTTCTGTTAATGCGTTATTAGTCAATGGACTTGGAGTGGACTTCGGTTTTTGGCATGTATATCCTTTCACCAAGCGAGAAATCTTATCCACTTTACCATTTAATTTAGGATTCTATCCTGTTTTAGGATGTTATATGATTTATTTTATAAAGAAAAGCAACAAAAGCCCTTACCTTATTGTGTTCTTTATCGCATTTGTAACAACATTAGTTGAGGCTTTGTTTTTTCTATTAGGGAAAGTATCATACGGAAATGGATGGAATGTCTTTTGGACATTTGTTTCTTATCTATTCCCATACATGTTTGGCTATTGGTTTTATCGGTATTTAAGAAAGATTAACCTGATCGAATAGAAATTCAAATACAACATAAATGAAATTATGGGATGTTGCAGAAAAAACCACCTGACTTTTGTAAATCAGGTGGTTTTTGCGTTTTTAGAAAGTTTTCTCAGTTCCAGTTCTTGAAATTGTCTCTTTAATGTGTCTTCGAATACAAAAATATAATTATGCTGCGCTTAAAATGTTTCAGAAATGGTACTGAATACAAAGTAAAAAGCAGCGAGATATCAATGGTTAATAAGCCGTAGGGATTGGAGCTAACATTATTGGGAAAAATGTGATTATAAACATTTAGACAGGAGTGTATAGCAATGGAACAAACACTTTACGAAAAAGTTGGCGGGGAAGAAGCGATTGCAAAAGTGGTGGACTATTTTTATTCCGAATTGGTTCTGAAAGACGATACCGTTAATCACTTTTTTGAACATACAGATATGGAAAAACAGCACCGTCATCAGACAAAATTTATTAGTTTTGCATTAGGTGGACCTAATCAGTATTCAGGAAAATCAATGGCAAAAGCACACGAAGGAATGAATATACAGCCAGCCCAGTTTGACGCTATTGCAAAACATCTTCACGATGCTCTAGCTCACTTTGGGGTAAATGAAGCAGATATAGACACAGCCTTAGGTAAAGTTGCTTCATTAAAAGATGATATTGTTTATAAATGAATGAATAGTTCCACTAATGGGTGTTCATTTGAAAAATGAAATATGAATTTTGATTTACGGATGCAACATAAAGGTTATTTTGTTGTATTTCATTCAAAAACCCCCGACGTTTTAAAACGTCAGAGGTTTTTTGGTGTTTCAGAAAGTTTTCTTAATTGGATTTCTTCCTTTAGCATATTGATGAATTCTTTATCCAAATTCAATTTTTGAGCTTGATGATATGCTTCAAGAAGTTCCTTATCTGATAAAACTGACCTTTTCATGATTCCTCCTGCTTAATTTCACTCAAATACATTATCCTAAAAAAACAGTTTGGAAACCACATTTTTAAAAATAATATCCGCTTCCCAATGCAACAAAATAGCTATTATATTGCATTTAGTTATTTGAAAACAACAATTTTATATGCTTTAGTTTATACAAATATAAAACGAGCTCTACACCTTATGTAAAGGATGAAGGCTCGTTTTATTTAGACAATATACAGACAAGTTACTATTGGGGGATAATAGGTAAGTTACCCAATTAAAAAAAGCTTATACAAACAGAAACTGTGCAGTCCAATAACATAAAATGTTGAATATGAAAAAACAGAATACCACAGCTCGAGGGACATAGAATAAAGAGAGGATTTCCTCCACGGTGTCAATAAAAGAAGACTGTGTTGAACAGTCTTCTTTTTTTATAGTTCAGTTTATTAATGCAACATAATAGGTATTATGTTGTATCAAAAAAGCTTAAGACCACGTGGTCTTAAGCTTTTTTGGCTGCTTATTATTATTGGACGAGGTCTTAGTTATAACACAGAGATTTGTATACAATTAGAGGGTTTTAAGGTATATTTTACTATATAAAAAGGTAAAACCATCGAAAGATGGTGACGCAAAGCTACCGTCCTAAAGAAAATTTTTCTATGGAAGCGGGGTTGCCGAAAGGAGAACCAAAAGATTTTATGCCGAAAAACAAAATAAGCATTATACCTAAGTCTCTGTGGATGGTAGTTATACTATTTTATTCTATTCCTTTTTTTCTTGAAATGTTTATTGAAGGTCATTCCTTATTTGTGGAATTACAAATTTCAATAGCTTGGTTTGGTTGTTTGGTCCCTACTGTAATTTTTACTTACTATCATGGTTTTAAAGGTGGTTTGATTGCAACTATCTTTTCCATCACATTGAATCTGATAACGGAGTTACACGATCATATAAATGGTACTATTCATTCTTTAGAGTGGTACCTATTAATTGAAATAGCCATTGTAAATATGGTTGTTACTATCCCGATTAGTTTTTTAGTCAATAGATTACATGTAAAAAGAACACGGTTAGAAGTTTTAAATGAAGAATTAAAAAGCAAAAATGAATACATTAACAGAATGGCTTATCAAGATTCTTTAACTCAGTTACCTAATCGGCGGTTTTTTGAAAAAAAACTGATAAGGACGTTGAATGAAACGAATGAATCTAACGAACAATTGGCTGTTTTATTTATTGATCTGGATGGTTTTAAAAACGTTAATGATACTCTAGGCCATAATGCTGGAGATCAATTGCTCCAGGAAGTATCCACCCGATTAAAAAGCTGTACTCGTGAAGTAGATACCGTAGCGAGATTAGGAGGAGATGAATTCACTGTACTATTACCTTTCATCAGTTATAAGGATGCTGCTATTCAGGTTGCAGAAAGAATCCTTCAAGAGTTACGACGTTCTTATCTAATAAAGAATATTGAAGTCAAAGTGACACCAAGTATCGGAATTGTATTTTCCGAAAATGTTGAAAATGAAGCAGAAACATTGATTAAATGTGCTGATACAGCTATGTATCAGGCTAAGAAAAAAGGAAAAAACAATTATCAGATATATAATAATATGTTTATTGACGCAACATAATATATATTATGTTGCATTTGGAAAAGGCTCTGGCTTCCTTTGCAGCTGGAGTCTTTAACGTACAATAGGGACAAACAGATGGATAATATAAATCCAACACAAAAAGAA
>NZ_JANAVL010000033.1:0-16363 GCF_024213455.1 Domibacillus sp. A3M-37
CCTGCCCGTTAGCCATCCATGCAGCGCAAGCATTGCACCACAGATTATGTAAGGCAACTCGTTCTTACATGGGAGTTTAAGAAAAAAATCGTCAATAGCTATCCCATAAAAGAGTAATGCAATAATAAAGAAAATTAAATAGTTCTTACGCTTTTTTTCTCTAACCACAAAATTTTCTATGCCGATTAATAGCATTACTGTTCCAAGCATAAGGTTCTTCATTGCAGAATAGCTCCAATAATTATCAACACTATTTCTCATTAAAAAATCTAAAAATATTACACCAATTAATATAGCTAATTGTGCATACATAAGCGGTTTAACTCTATGTTCGGCTTTTTCAAAGAACAAGCTCATAATTTTTTTGAAAAAAGAGTTCATACATTTTCCCCCAAGGACTTTTATTTCTCATAAAAATTCTAACATTAATTATTACATCAACAGAAGGTAGTATGTATCTCATTCTTCAACTAGTCTGCTCCGTTAGTGCTATAAGAAAATCAATATTATTCTTTATGTAAGCATTTTATAATGAGAATCAGGAGCTAGAGTGATTGTTGTGGGGGTACCTTTCCATAAGGAACTACATCTATAAATCTTTATTTCTCACTCTACCCCTTCTCTTTTATGAGATGGGGTTTTGTTATATAATAGAAGGAACATATATTCTCTTTTGAAACTTGTAGCGCACAAGCCCTCTAAGAATCTACAATTGTATTGCTTGCATGTGTTTATAGATGCATCTTGACAGGCTTTGTATGCGTCTCCCTCTTGAAAGCTACACCCGTATAACAAACACTTTATTTAGACGAAAGGCGGCGATGAAATGGCTTCATTCAGAAAATATCAGACGAAGCAGGGAGAAAAATGGCTTTTCAAGCTGGACGTTGGCAAGGATCCGGCTACTGGCCAGCGCAGAACGACAACACGAAGAGGATTTAATAGAAAGAAATATGCAGAAGCAGCTGCGAATGAACTTCTTGCATCGCTGCGGGACAACACGTATGACAATCGAAGAATAACATTTGAACAGGTGTACCAGGAGTGGCTCCAACATAACCAAGACAGTTGGCGCCTGAATACTGCCATAAGCCGTGAAAGAACTTTCCGAATCCATGTCCTTCCCTTTTTTGCGAAATTAGAAATAAGAAAGATTAACCGTTCATATTGCCAGCGGTTCATAGATAATCTGGTGGCAAAAAAAATGAAATCAGTTCGAACCCAGGTAGCCGCAGCCAGATTAGTCTTTAAACATGCCGTTCGGTATGAATATATTGAAAAAAATCCATTCGATCTTGTCCACTATCCAAAAATACAGGAGGATGAAAACGAACACAGGGAATACTGGACTAAGGAAGAAATTATCGGTTTTCTAGCCATTGCAGAACAACAGTTAGAACTGCGAGATTTTGTTGCTTTTCGCCTCTTTCTTTTCTCAGGCATGCGACGCGGAGAATTATGTTCTTTGACCGATGAGGATATCAATTTTGAACAGCGGACCATTAAAGTGAACAAGACATTCGCATGAAGAAGAGATAATACAACCAAAATTGAACCTCCTAAAACAAAGAATTCTATCCGGGAGATTTCAATTGACCAAACAACGTTATCACTGGTTAAAAAGCTGATCACTGAGAATAAGAAACGGGATCTGCAGGTTGGAGCCCGTTCAAGTCGCTCCAAGCTAATTTCTTACCGATATAAGGATTCTGAAAAAGCTCCCCTTACGCATCATCATTTCAATCAAAAGCTAGATCTAGTATGCAACAAGCACCAATGGCATCGTATTACTGTTCACCAGTTGAGACATTCCTATGCTTCTATGCTGTTTGAAGCAGGCGCAAACGTAAAAGATGTCCAGGAAAGATTGGGTCATGCGGATATCACTACCACCTTAAATATTTATACCCATGTCACAGATACAAAGAGGGAAAAAACCGCTGACATGTTTACGAAATACATGGAAAATCAAAATTAAGCGGTCAAAATGCGGTCAAAAGATAAAAAACACTCTTTAAATGCAAATAAAAAAGCCAGCAGCCTTCATAATAAAAATTTGGGCGATAAGCTAAAACCCCACTCAGGAAGCGGGGTTAAAAGGTATCGAGGTTATCCAAGTTGTTTTCCTTGACACCATCCGGCTCGCTGCGGATAATTTCCCGGCCATATCGCTCAAATACGTCTACGTGGGCAAGCCGACCTTCTTTTGCTTCACGCAGCGCTTCAAGATAATCGAGCTCCCGGCCGCTGGCGGTTTTAAAGGCAATGATATCTCCATCGCCGTTTTTACGAACAGCGATTATTTGTTCCTGGCCCTCCGTTTTGGGATTTCCATTCTCCCTAGAGGCATTTGCCTGACTTTGCTGTTTATACTGGTCATAAGCTTGTTCAAATCGGTCCTGTGTCATGAGTACCCTCCTTTTCCGGTAGTATGGGCAAGCACGCCGTTTTTGAACCATCCAGCCGCTTTATTGAAAATCAATGCGCTCAAAAGCGGCCTTCTTTTTCTCCAGCACCTTATAACGTTAATAATTCATTTTGCGTGGATTCCTCCGTGATGCTGAGCAGCCCCAGATTATTATTTGTTTCTATAATCGATCCTTTGCTGGTGGGTACGTAGGCAAGCGATTCTTTCCACTGATAGCTTTCCGGTTCGGCCGCCTGCGTATCTTGACGCAAAATCCGGTCTTTCTCATCACAATAACGGATAATGTCTTTGTTTTTTCTTTTTAAGGCATTCAGCCAAAGGACAAACTGTATCAACCGGCCCCATATGCCTGAAAAGCTTTCATTTTTCACTGGACTGCTCGTAAATTGAATAATATGTGCCGTAGTGCCGTCTTTTGACTGAACGGTTGTTTTAACGGAGGAAGCGTAATGAACATCGCCCGAGAGAATCAAACAAGAGCGCGGCGCCCATTTGAAAATTTGGTGCAGAAAAGCACTAAATGCTTTTCCGTTGTATTTCCAGGCTTCAAAATCAAACAGCTGATGAACCGGTATACCGACAGCCCGCAGCGGATACACGTAGGAATGCAGGGATGATTCAATCAAGCCTATTCCGTAAAAAGGCGTCGGTGAAGCTATTATCAGTACCTCTCCTTTTTTCCAGCCGCTTTCTTTCAGCGAAGACGTAATAGCAGGCCAGGTGCCCTGACTGATCAACTCCGGGCTTTGCGGACTTTCATGCATGATTCTGCCTATTTTCAAAGGGATGGAAGAAACATCAGAGCCTCTTTTAGTCCGGGTATCCAGAAAGACCGTTCTCGGTTGGCTTGGCGCCGTAAAATGCCATGATGGATGGTGTAACAAACTATAAAGCCAGTCCTGATAAGCATCCGATTCTACGTCAATCGTTTTGGCGTATCTTTTTATCTTTTCCACAAAGATCCGGTCAAACAATTCCGGTCCATTGCCCCAGCCTTGAAAAGCCCAATACGCCCCGAGCCCATTTGCAATGACATGCCGGCCGAGCGGCGAATTCCGGACATTTTCTTTCCATTCCTGTGAAATGTTCCAATCATCCGTTATGTCATGATCATCAAAAATCATGTAAGACGGAACATTGGCAAGCAGTCGCCTGACACGCTTTAACACAGTGATGGACTGCCTGAGTTCCTCTGATTGTTCGGCAAACCGCCGTTCATGCTGCCACTGTTCCAACTGGTGTTCTTTTTGATAGAGTGGATCTGGAGGAAACACGAAGTGAATGCGGCCGTTCGACAGTTCTTCTTCAAATACGGGCAGGCCTCCGTTTTCCTGAATAAACTCCCACACTTGCGGCCCCCACGACAATAAATACATCACCGCATATTCCGAGAATTGAATCAAATGATTGTGAGATTGGATAGACGTGAACCGGCAGAAATGCTCCATGATGAATTTTCTTCCGTGAATGCGATGGAGGGACTGGCGAAAAGGGATCGTTTCCAAGCGTTTATCCAGTTTTCCCAGGGACTCTTCTTTGCCGATAAGCTGCCTGCTGATAGACGTAATCAAGGGAACCAGCGGATCCGCTACATCATCCGCGTAAATTTGGTCCCCTAACAAAAAAAGCGAATGAGGCCTTTTTTGTACTGTATGATACGTTTCTTCCAAATGCATATCTCCGGCAACCAGGGCATCCCCGCCTTTTCCATGAAGCTTTCGGCACGACCCATATAAGATATTTGCCCGCTTTCCTTCGTGAATAAAAAACGAAGGATATTTAAGACTCCCGTACACAAGAGAATCGTCACCAGGCTCCAGCAATCCGAAATGACTTAAATCCACTGTATCGGAACCGCTGGTAAAAAAAAGATTGTATCCAAGCAGCGCTTCTGTCGGGAACGTGCCTGAAGACGGCAATATTTTAATCATGTAAATGAACAAACGCCTGCCAAAACGGACGCAATCCATTTCGCTTTGATCGCTCACCAACTGGTATATGTAAGGATCGTCTTCGTGTGACGGATGAATATGGAACAGCTCCGCCCCGATGTGAAACCTTTTACTCGCTGCAATCCAAATATAAACGCTGTTACGGTCCACTCTTCGCAAAATCGGTCCGGACAAAATAACAGGAAAGCCCAATATGCACCATCCCCTTCCTTCAGATTATCCTAATAAGTTATTCAAAAGCGGGATGGGGTGTGAACTCGCTATTTATCCTTTCCCTTTTATAAAACCATTGTGTGATAGCGATGGAAAAATACGTTCACGAACTTAATTGGCGCAACAAGCCAGGAATATGAAGCAAGAGAAGGCAAGATTTATGGTGCTTATTTCTTATTTAGGCAGCATTCTTTTCCCCATTATTATCTCGATTGTTTTTTACAATCCTATTGAATATGTTTTTTCATCTCCACATTATTTCTTCTAAAGGCGCATTTAAACGCGCAAATAGTAAGCTATAAAGAACAAGTTCTTTTGTAAAGTGTGTGTTTGGTTTTGTATTTATGATAAATACAAAAACAAAGCTTGTAATTACAGATGAAGAGATTGAAACCATTCAGACTTAGTTCTCTCTTCTTTTATAATCCACACGTAAGGCATTAAGCTGAGTCATTTGTATGTTTGAGGTACAAAATAAAGGATACCTAAAGGCTGCAGTCTTTTAATCGCGGCGTTGTTTCTGATGGCTCTTGTTCACTCCACGACCTGTAAAACAGTATTCATATCCGTTTCCAATGTTTTATTCATGAATTCATTTCCGGATCCGGCCAGTCCGATTAGTGCATATTGGATCCTCATAAATCTGAACAAAGTGTGCTTTTCTTATCGGTAACATTTAGCCAGGTTTAGTTTATTCTCATTATTTGATTAAAATGAAAAATAATTTTACATTGACGTACGCTTCAAGTGAACAGGTGACTGCTGCTTCTTTTCTTTTTCGAAAAAATGAAGAAAAATGTAAGATAACCCGCCACGAAATTCCTTTACGAATCAACAATTGTGAATTTTCCAACTGCCCATTCATCGTTGTAGCGGCCAACACCGGATGCTTTCTCGCCGCCAAATGGTACATGTGATTCATCATTCATCGGCTGGTCGCTAATATGAATTCTCCCTGTTGCAATTCTTCGTGCGATTTGCAACACCTTTGGCAATCCGCATACCGGCTGTGACGCCTGTCATCACAATCGGAAGCTGCCCTAAAGAGGTAGTTCATTCGGTCGCTCAACAACTGCCGGGCCAGTTCATTTTCCCTTATTTTTAGAGTGCGCATAAAGTTTTTGTTTTTTTAAAGCATAGTTTGAAAAAAGCATGTTTCACTAACTTTCGGGGAAAATTATAAAGTACCTGTAGGTATTCAAATAAGTTATTTGAACCATACAGAAGAATAAATGCTAAAAGAATTTAAAGTAAATATAATTAAAAATTCCCGAATAATAATGGACCATATCACCTTTGTAGTGCCGACTAATTGAAATGAGGTGCCTTTTGCATGAACCAAAAAAATTGCGACTTTTCCCCACTAAAGCAACAATTAATAAAAGGTCTTGAGAATATTTCATTTGATGTAAATGAGGGCATAAAGACATTAAAAAATGATCGCTATTGTGTATTAGGTAAACTTGAGGATCTCAAGAATAAATTTGAAAAAGTAGAAACGATGGCGGCTTCTTTTTATCTCAACTGTTATTTGTCTCCCTTTACTGATAAGTACCTGGATATATCTACTTGTATTCAACATCTCTCTAATCAAAGACATGGTGCATTAATTGTGATTGAGCGTAAAGATGAACTGGATCCGTTAATCCGCGCCGGGACTCCTATTGGTGCAACATTGACACATTCGTTATTGGAATCCATTTTTTATCCTGGAAACCCACTTCATGATGGTGCTGTATTAGTTCGGGCTAATCAAATTTTTTCCGCAGCAAATATTCTTCCTTTATCTAACAAAGGGTTGGGTGAAAAGAAACTAGGTACCCGTCACCGATCAGCATTAGGTCTAACTGAACAAAGTGATGCGCTTGTTCTCGTTGTTTCTGAAGAGACAGGAAAAGTTTCTTTTGCTGCAGATGGAAGGATCTACCCTATTATTACAACCAGCTCTTTAGTTTGACCTTTTCAAGAAAGGAATTACTGATTTATAATAGTGCACTGAGATTCTAAAATTACGGTTGGATGCCGTTCTGCTTCATATTCAACTTCTCTCGATGCTTTAACACTGATATTATCAAATTCTCCCCGATGTCCTGCCAGGTGAATCTCTTCAAAAATGGCTTTCTCTGCTTTGTTCTGACCGATCCCTTTCTAAATACAATTAATAAAGGGACCGGGCTGGTTAATCCGTGCTACTGTCCAGGCCGAATCATAAGGACACGCTTCGAATTGATCTTTGCCAGTAATTCCGAAAGAGCACAAAGATAAGCATGCAGTTAAAATTGAGAGTCTGTACAGCGAGCTGAATTCTCTAAGAAGAGAACTACGTTACGGCAAAGATAACCAATATGATGTTAATGAATAAAGCTGCTTATAACGACGGTTAACTATTTTTTATAGTTAATCCTTTTTTATTAGGATGAAATCTTTAAATACAATTGATATGAGATCTTAAAATTTAAAAATAGAGAGGTATGGACTCACGAGTGGTTATTACTTTAGCATCAACTAAAAAATAAAGGAAAACAGCAAAAAAGGATTTAGTCTGAGTAAATAGACACCAACTTTCAACTAGAGATTTCTCAATTAGGTATATTTATATATTTTTTCTGATAAAATTGGTATGATAAAAAATTTTTTTTACATAATTAACTTTCACTTTAATTTATCTAATGCAAACAAGACTTATTTCAAAAATATTGTTAATAGAATAGGTCCATATAAAAAGCTTATCCGCCTTCAAGCCATGATTTTAATGGTGAGGGCGCTGAATTTGGATTTATCGAACCGACCGGATCCGGGATTTAAGGATTTATCTAAAATGCACAATGGCTATGCATATGCTGCAACCATAATTGATGAAGGAATTTTTCCAAAAAGTACATACTTAAAGCCTAACGAACCAATGTCGCGTGAATTAATGGCAAGAATGCTTGCATCGGGATTTAAATTAAAATCTGTAAAAAATACCGGATTTAAAAACGTTCCCGCAGACTACTGGGCACGCCCATACATATCCGCTCTTGCTGAGAATAATATTCTTGGGTATCCGGATGGCACATTTAAACCGTCTTATTCTTGGGTATCCGGATGGCACATTTAAACCGTCTGGGACATTAACGCGCGCCCAATTTTCAGTGTTTTTGGCCAAAGCATCGAACGATGACTACAAAACTTTTACTTTTTCAAATCAAGATTATAAATTTAGCATGGAGCTTCCAAATTACATGACCTCACAAGTCATTTTTGAAGATGGAGTGGGAATGACGGAAGACCGCGTTTTTTCTGTAAACTTCTACTACAACAACACTGCTTACCTTGGAGTTGAGCCATACATCGGATCTATTCACATTATTCCTGCTTCTTTGTGGGATGGCTATTTTGATACAGCACCTTACGATTTGATTAAGAAAGCAAATAACTATTACTACTGCTACCAAGGCCAAAGCGAGGATCCATACTACCCGAACAGAAGCAATTCTCGAGAAGCACAGACCTATATGCAGATTCATGATCGTCTGGAGCGGGCTATTAAAAGCATGAAGATTAATTAAATATAGTAAATCAAAAAATCCAGCGGTAAGAAGCAACCGCTGGATTTTTTTAGCTGCCATTCGGAATCATCTAAACAGCAGCTTTATATCAAAATTAAATGCTTAAAATTGATTTTAAGGGAAATCTTTCCGTAAAGGAGTGTGTTCAATGGCTGATAATATGACACCGGAACAGCGCCGAAAAATTATGCAGGCCATACGCTCATAGTCAAAATTAGAAAACAGAGTATCAAAAAAACTGTGGCGAAAAGGCTTTCGTTTCCATAAAAATGACCGTCCCCTGTTAGGAAAACCGGATATGTCAATTCTCATTTTTGATCGCATTTCCTGCTAGCCGGGGCGAGAGAAATTTTTTCCGCTCTGCTTATCGTAATAAATTTTATCGCAGCCAAAGGATTCCCGCTCTTTCATCTGACGTGATGGTACTTGATAACAAAGTTTTTTTAATTTTATTTCCATAAATATATATAACACCGTTTGATAAGTGGGCAGTAGTTCAATCAGTAAAATTCTTACACGATAGGATGGACGGCACAATAAATCCCATACATTTTAAACTTATAAACTTAATGGTTTTCCTTCAAATGCTTTAACATCTAATGGTGCAGTTAGGAAACCTTTAGCTTTACCAACGAACAAGGTAAAGTGCTCACTTGAATTATGGCTTGCAACCGCTTGTGCATCTTGCCAAACTTCTACCATTATAAATACATTTTCTTTTTCTGTATCTTTGTGAAGATCGTAAGAAACATTTCCACTTTCCGCTCTTGAAGCTGCGATTAGCGGTTGAATCTCCTCTAGAAATGCATTATGTTTTGTTGGATGAATATTGAATACGGCATGAATAATAATCATTACAGGTTATCCTTTCTTTGGTTATGAATTAAACTATATAATTAAAGTAGAAATAACAAACTCGTCTGAGATTTCAGCGAATGGATCGATTGTCTCTATTCCTAAAAAATCACTTCCATTGTGCGACTTTATCAATTGGAAGACGAACTGATTTATGACCAGTATCTGCTGCTTTACCGATTGAAATTAGCATAACTGGAACGTAGCGATCTTTATCTAATCCAAAAGCTTCTGTGACTTGGTCTTTTTCATAGCCGCCAATTGGATTTGTGTCATATCCAAAAGCGCGAGCTGCAAGCATTAGTTGCATAGATACAAGACCACCATCAACTAGAACGACCTCTTTCATCTCTTCTCGTGTAATCGTTTCGAAATATCCAGTAAATGTAGCTAATATGTTTTCTTTTACTTCTAAAGGCATAAACCCTTTCTCTACTGCTTTACCGTAGATTTCTTCGGCGTTATCAAAATTGTTCATATCACCAAATACAGCAATTACTGCAGAAGATGTTTCGACTTGATTTTGGTTGAAGCGAGCAAGTGGTGCAAGTGTTGCTTTTCCCTCAGGACTATCAATCACAAGGAAGCGCCATGGCTGCATATTAACTGAAGAAGGAGCAAGTGTCGCTAGTGTAAGGATTTCCGTCATTTCTTCGCGGCTAATTTTTACGGATTTATCATAATTTTTAATTGAGCGGCGTCCTGTGATAATTTCTTTGAAGTCATTTGTTTTTTGTGCTGTAGTCATGGTTGAAATTCTCCTCTTTTTAACTCTAAGTAGTTTAATTATTAAGCTATTTTCATTTCAGTTTGTAACTATGCAAGCATTAGACTTGGCTTACATTATTTTGAATACGTGTCAGCATATCTATTAACTCTTGACGTTCGTCTTCTTTAAAATCTTTAAGCATCAAAGTGACGAAACGAGCTTTTTCAGCTTGGTAGGAAATAATTTCTTTGCGGCCATAATCTGAAAGACAGACGAGAGTAAACCGATTATCCTCCGGATTTTTGCGTCTTAAAATCATCCCAACTGCTTCAAGTTGCTTTAAATGTCGGGTAACCGCTGCACTGTCAATGTTGACCTTTTTTTGAAGTGCTGTTTGACTAATTTCATCAACTTGATAAAGCTGTTGTAAGATATCATGTCTTGATTGACTCATTCCAATACAACTTTCGAATTTTGAACTAATCTGTTTGTTGAGGCAGTGTAATTTATATAAAATAGAAGCTTCCGTAGAACATGAATTCGTCAAGAAATCCCCCTTTTCACAGGTTAGAAAAAATAATTGATACCGCAATGGTTGATATATCAATCAATATACTCCCACTCGTATAAAAAATCAAGTATTTTGATTTTGCATAGTGTTATTAAATAGGATCTAAGTAATATTGAGAATGTTCCAAAGAACAGCAAAAAATTCGGGACCGTCAATAATTTTGTGTAAATGACGAAATCCCTTTTCTTGTAGACGTCATTAGTCTGTTGATTTAAACATGGCAGCAAGCTCTGCTCGTGCCTGTTCGAAACCGATATGGCACCGCACGGTGAAACGCTGATTATATTCTTCGAACTGGGAAACGAGAAACCGCTCCAGTGCTTCTTCATTCGGGAATTGTTCTTTCCGCTTTGTGTATTTCTTGATCTGGTTGTTAAAGGATTCAATCAGATTCGTTGAATAAAGGCTCCGCCAGATCGATTTTGGGAAGCTGTAGAACGTAAGAATATATGGGTTTTCAGCCAGGTGCTTTGTCACTTTTGGATACGCCGCCTGCCATTTGGAGCAGAATGCATCAAGTGCTTTCTGGCCTGCCTCTGCGCTTTCAGCACGATAAACGGACTTAAAGTCACCACAGATTTCAGCCCGGTCGGCAACGCGCACTTTATGGGCAATCGTACGGGACAGATGAACGCAGCATGTCTGGTACTGGGCATGGAAATACACTGAAGATACTGTCCGTTATGCCCTTGAGGCCATCTGAAATAAACAGCAGAACTTCTTCTGTGCCACGATTCTTCATATCATGGAGCAGCTCTTTCCAGACAAACGCCGACTCTGTTGGAGCGATTGTGTAGGAGAGAACTTCCTTCGACCCATCCTCCTGGATGCCGACCGCCAAGTAGACGGCTTCTTTCGAAACCGTTTCGCGCTTGACGGCAATATATGTTGCATCTAGATATACGCAGACATAGCGTGTACTAAGAGGGCGCTGTCCAAACGCCTCGATCTGCCCAGTCATCACTTTCGTCATATTCGAAATCGTTTGTGGCGTGTAATGATGGCCATACATCTTCTCGATTAAATCGGAGATTTCGGTCATCGTAACGCCTTTTTGAAACAAGTGGATGACAAACGATTCCAATGTGTCATTCGAGCGCCGGTAAGGCGCAATGGTCTGTTGTTTAAACTCACCGTTACGGTCACGGGGAATCGCAATTTGAAGATCTCCGTATTCGGTGTGCAGCGTGCGGGAATACACACCGTTGCGTGAATTGCCTGAGTTAAAGCCAGCCCGGTCGTATTTTTCATAATCTAAAAAGGCCGTCAATTCCGTCGCCAGCAGCGTGTTCACAGCTGTTTCTAAATGTGAACGGAATACTTCCGTAATATCTTGTTTTTTTACTAGAGCATCGACGATATCTGTTGTAAACTGGTTCATAGGGAAGGCCTCTTTTCTGTGAATTGTTTTGTGGTGATTCAATACTACAAGAAAAGGCCTTCCTTTTTCTATTTTTCATTTATACAAGATATTGTACGCTCTCGCAAATTCTGAATGGGTTAACGAGGCTTTACGCAAGATGTTTAAAGACAAAGGACTTTTATAAAATAAAGAAGGGTATGGCATATTTCAGCCAAACCCTTCTTTTTGTTTGATAGCAGCTGTCGAATATCTGCTGGTGAAGAATCGTTTTTTAACACTTCAATAACATCCTCTTCATCATTACCCGTGATGAAACTTGAGATAGAACGGATCTTGTCATAACCAGATTGTTTATTGTCGATGAGATCCGTCGTTCTGTACGCAAGACTTGATGCCAATAGAAAACGGTCCCTTATCAGCTTGTTTACTTTAAAAAAAGTGTCCTCTTACTTCTGAAAACAGAAATGTGCGCACCTTTTCTGTTTTGAACTTAAATTGGATATTCCCGGTAGCCTTCTTGAACACTAATCCATTTTACCGTCGTGAATTTTTCAATGGCCCATTCTCCGTTAAAACGGCCGACACCCGATGCTTTCTCGCCGCCGAACGGCACATGCGCTTCATCATTTACCGGCTGATCATTAATATGAATCATGCCTGTTTCAATTCTTTTCGCGATTTCAACGCCACGGTGACGGTCTTCTGTGAAGATCGAACCGCTCAAGCCGTAAATCGAATCATTGGCCAGCTCAATTGCATGCTCCACACTGTCCGCTTTCATAATTGGCGCCACCGGTCCAAAGATTTCATTTTTAGCAATCGGCATACCCGCCGTCACACCCGTCAGTACAATCGGAGGCAACAATGCACCCTCTGATTGACCTTCTAATTCAATGACGGCTCCCTGCTCTACACTTTCCTGTACTTGTTTTTGGATGCGTTCCACCTGTTCTTTATTAATGAGCGGCCCTACAAATGTTGCCGGGTCGGCGGGGTCCCCAACTCGAAGTTTCTTCACTTCATCCATAAAGGCCGTCACAAATTTATCATGCACTTCTTTTTCAACAATAATCCGATTCAACGCCATGCATATTTGCCCTTGATTTAAAAATTTCCCGAACGCAGCGGCTTTCGCTGCCCTCTCAATATTAGCGTCTTTCAATACAATCATCACATTGTTTCCGCCGAGCTCAAGCGCGACTTCTTTTAAATTCCTCCCAGCCGATTCACCAATATGGCGCCCTACTTCCGTCGATCCGGTAAAGGAAATAAGCTTCGGAATCGGGTTGTCGATGAAGTCGTCCCCGATTACCGAACCCCTTCCGACCACTACATTAACGACACCATCCGGAAAGCCCGCATCCTGAAACAGCTTTCCAATCAATAGCCCAGCCGTTACAGGTGTTTCGGATGCCGGCTTAATCACTGCCGTATTTCCTGTTGCAAGAGCCGGTGCGAGTGAGCGCAATGTTAGATGGAACGGGAAATTCCACGGGCCGATGATGCCAACCACTCCTTTAGGACTGCGGTATACCCGATTTTCCTTTCCCGGTGTATAGGAAGGTAGAATGACCCCTGTTACACGTGTAAGGAAAGAAGCTGATTCTTTCACAACTGCGACGGCAGCCGCAAACTCACTTTCAGCTTTTATTTTCGTGCTTCCGGCTTCTTTTGCAAGCCAGTCAATAATGGTTTCTTTTTCCGCCTTCATTTTTTCAAGAAGCTGATCGAACAGCTGTTGTTTTTCATAAAGTGGCATATCTGCCCATGCTTTCTGCGCTTTTTGTGCGGCTGTATAGGCTTCTTCTAGATCCGACTTATCCGCTGATTGAATGGTAAACAAGAGTTTATCGTTATATGGATTTTTATTTTCAATCACTTTATCGCTCGATCCTTTTTTCCACTGGCCGTTAATCAATTGATTTGTGAACTGAGTCATGTCCTTTCTCCTCCTAACAAAATACATTCCCGTCTAGTTTCCCCTCCTTTTGTTTATTAAAACATACGTGTCCATTATGAATAGTCTTCCATTGGCACGTGCAAAAAAGGCACCTCCACGCCGGATAGATGCTTTTTTCTTGTCTATCTTAATGCAATTCCCAATATACTAATTTTACAAATTTTAACATTAAGTGTTGTAAGTAATTTCCAGCATGCTTCGTTCATCGTTTTTAGTAAGTCTGTATTTCACTTTCCAAGTTCATACATTTTTGTTTTTTTAATATAACCAATACTTGAAAAAAAGCTGATAATAATGCTGTAATTCAGAAGGATCCCTTAGATAAGCAAAAACCGTTCGAATAATTCGAACGGTCTTAAAAATGTAGAGGATCTGGAGAGAAAACGATGCAAAAATGCTAATGAGATTATAGAATGTCTATTGACAATAAATTCTTATTTGTTCCGATATTTTAAATTGCACTACTTCTTTTATTATGTAAAGCACAAACATACAATCCCGCTTTCTCATGGATGAGAACATTCATTTAGTATGCCTGTTGGCTACCCCATAAGCGGCGATGGACTCCGGTTTAATTTTGGGTTCCAGACCGACAGACTGTATTCTGGCAACCATTTCTTGAATAAAGATTTTGGTTTTATTTTGTTGCTCAGATCCAATATCAATATGTCCTTCCAGCGTGAAAGAAGAACCTTTATAGATGTGCGGAAGGACAATGTCGATTATCTTCATTTTATGTGCTTCCGTAAATAAGGAAGCAGCTTCTTCTGTAAGAGATGTTTCTGTTGAAATTTTCTCATGCAGGCTGTCATATCGTTTAGGATACCGAATTTTGCGAAGACAGGCCCAGGCTCCTTTCCCTTTTCGATGAATCACGATCACCGTCGCAAATACAGTCTCATTCCCATGGACCTGTGAGTCGGTTCCGAGCATAAGGCGGTATTTCCCCATCGGGTCTTGTTTCATAAACCATATTATTTTTTGAAAGACATCCTCAAAGGTAAGTCCTTTTTGATTTATTGTCCTGAATACTAACCCTTTCTCATCAAAGGAAGGAAGATGATTATTCATATGCCTGCACCTGACTCTCTTTTGATTGTGTAAAAAGTAGAGCACTAGTAGGAAAACAAGGGAAATTTCTTTTAGAAGGATGTATATTTGTTTAGGGAAGAAGTTAATTTAATCCACTTATCTAATTCATTACACTGATCTGGGCATTTTTAAGATCTTACCATCTAATTAATTGTTTGATTTCTTCATTTTTTCAATCCGTTCAGTTCTTATGTTAAAAGCGAACAGTCCAGAAATTTTCAAAACTTCGCACGCTTTTTTATTGTAAGACCTTGTATCTGATTGCAGCATACATTTCTTCTCCCCTTGATTCTTATGCAGGAAGGTTTTAAAAAATACTTTTAATAAAAAAAATTGGCACGTTGACCATTGTAAATACCACCTTTGTCATATTCCTTTCTTTTGTTTGGAAACACGAAAGGAGCTCAGAGAAAATAAATCAAATGTATATTGATATACTCATATACAAATATATTTGTATATGAGTATACGTTTCGATTATTTATTTACCTTTGAATAAAATCATCATACATAAGAGGCAGACTGTATTTCTTTCTACTTGAACTCCTATATATAAATGAACGGCTTAGAAATGATTAACATAACTCGTCAAGAGATGACTCATCCATCTATTTCTTTCCTATCCTGGAAAAAGAGGCCTTTGCACAGCGGCTAACGATCCACCTCCAGTTGGATCGTTCTTGCAAAGAACTGAAAGATGTCAGTTTTCGTTGGCGCTTTTTCCTTTAAAACGATAGTTTAAAGCAAGCAGCGCTGATCATGGGACGAAAGTAAATGTCATCAAGCGAAACCAAGACAAATACTCGGTATCATCAATGTGCGATGTCCTGCAGATTTCCCGAAGTACGTACTATTACGAAGCCAAAGAGCGCCAATCAGAAGACGACGTAACAGTCGACATCATCCGGATTTTCAAACAAAACCGGAGTGCCTACGACACTCGCAAAATCAAGGTAGAATTGCAGAAGCGCGGGCTTACGGTGTCCAGACGTCTAATCGGTCGCATCATGAAAGAGCAGGGACTTGTTTCGTCTTACACGGTAGCACAGTTCAAACCGCAGAAAACCCCATGCAATGAGTCAGCCCAGGCAAATGAATTGAAACATGAGTTTCAGCAGGAAGAAGCAAAAAAAGTGATCGTAAGCGATTTAACATACGTCAAAGTCAAAAATAAATGGCCTTACGTATGTATCTTTGTCGATCTTTTTAATCGAGAAATCATCGGCTTCAGCACCGGTCTGTATAAGGATGCAAACCTTGTCGAACGGGCTTTTGCATCCATTCATGGTGAGCTTCGCGACATCCAGCTGTTCCACACAGATCGTGACAGCGAGTTCAAAAACCAGCTAATCGATGAAACATTAGCTACTTTCAACATTGGCCGGTCTCTCAGTATGAAAGGCTGTCCATATGACAATGCCGTGGCGGAAGCCACGTTCAAAATCATTAAAACAGAGTTTGTTCGTGAGATGAGATTTGATAGCTTAAATCATCTCACGCTTGAATTCAGTGATTACGTTAACTAGTTCAATAAGCTGCGCATTCACGGAACACTAGGCTATGTAAGCCCCGTGGAGTTTAGAGAAATGTCTCTTAAAAAACATACTAAGATTAGTAGTGTAGCCAAGGCATTGGTTTACACTACTATTTTTTTATATAGTGGAAGTGA
>NZ_JANAVL010000034.1:0-14414 GCF_024213455.1 Domibacillus sp. A3M-37
TTTTCTTTTGCTGTGTGACCACACGAATGGCACTTTTGGGAAGTGTAACGAGGATCGACAGCGACCACCTGCTTGCCGTACCATTTTGCTTTGTATTCCAGCATCGTGCGGAATTCCGACCAGGAAACTTCGCTGATCGCTTTGGATAATTGACGGTTTTTCGGCATGTGGGATACTTTCAGGTCCTCAATCCCGATCACATCGTGGTTTTTGATGATCTCGGTCATGATTTTCTGCAAGTAATCAGTCCGTGCGTTCGCAATCTGTTCATGAATACGGACCACTTTCATACGCTGTTTTTGTACATTTTTCGTTTCTGATAAAGGTCTTTTTGCTGAATGGCCAGGCATTGGCGGCGGGAAAGAATGCGTTGCGCTTTGGCCAGCTTCTCTTCTAACGTTCTAAAGAACTTGGTGTTCTTGTACACTTTCCCATTCGAGAGAACGACAAAGTCTTTTAAGCCAATGTCAATACCAACAGCCCCCCATTGCCATGGCATTTGCTAATCACAAGCATAGTATTTTAAGTCCTTCCTCGCAAAAGGTATAATTGTAAGGAAAGGATGTGGTTGATTATGGATACAATGAAGGCAGTAGGACTAACCCGATACCTTCCCATTGAAAATCCAAAAAGTCTGGAAGACGTAGTGATTGAGAAGCCAAAAGCGACGGGCCGTGATATTTTGGTTAAAGTTGCCGCCATATCGGTCAATCCGGTTGACACCAAAGTGCGCGCACCTAAAGACAAAGTTGAGGAAGTTCCTAAAATTTTAGGTTGGGACGTATCAGGGGTTGTTGAAGAAGTGGGACCAGACTGCTCGTTGTTCCGTCCGGGGGATGAAGTGTTTTACGCTGGCAGTATTGCACGACAAGGCGGCAACAGTGAATACCATCTGGTGGATGAACGAATTGTTGGGCGAAAGCCCACTTCCTTAAATTTCTCAGAAGCGGCGGCCCTTCCTCTAACCTCTATTACAGCTTGGGAAGCATTATTTACCCGGATGTTGCTTTTACAGGATCCAATTGCCAACAAAGGAAAATCTTTGTTGATTATTGGGGCTGCCGGGGGTGTCGGATCCATTGCCATTCAGCTTGCAAAACAAGCAGGGCTTACGGTAATCGGTACTGCTTCCCGGCCGGAAACTGTCGATTGGATTCAATCAATGGGCGCCGATTATACCATTAATCATCATGATCCGCTTCTGCCGCAGCTTCAAGCCATTGGGTTTCCAAGCGTTCCGTACATTTTCTGCCTGAATGCTTTGGAGAAACATTGGGCCGGCATCAGCGAGGTTGTTTCTCCTCAAGGGGTTGTATGCGCCATTGATGATCCGACTTCTCCACTTGAGCTTACCCTGCTCAAGCAAAAAAGCGTCACATTCGTGTGGGAGTTTATGTTTACGCGCTCGCTTTTTGGAACAGAGGATATGATTGAGCAGCACCATTTGCTTAATCGGATCGCTGAGGCAGTGGACCAGCAAAAATTGAAGACCACGCTCGCCGAAGTGCTTGGACCTATTTCAGCAGAAAACCTTCGCCAAGCCCACGAACTATTGGAGAGCAATAAGGCGATTGGCAAAATTGTCCTCGAAGGTTTTGCTTAAAAACCCGTTTGAGGAAAGGACAGAGTAAGAGTATTCCGTGGCCCGACCGATCAATAACGATTACTCACAATGGAGGATAGATGAAAAATCCGGCTTCTAATTACCGGCAGATTCCATTTCCCAGAAGAAACTTGCGGTTCCTTGTGATACCGCTCGCCTCGAGTAATCCGCTGCCTTGTAAAACAAACGAGTCTGATTTTACCATTAATCATCTGCTTTATTTTTGTTATTTCCGAAGAGGAGACCCCCTCTTCGGACATTGGCGGCAGACTAAACACGTAATCACGTTCTGATCTTTAAAAATAGCTTCTTCTCTATCATTCTTTATATTTATCCAAGCACCCATTTAAAGAGAAAGATGAAGAAGTGCGAATGGCTCATCGAACAATTAGAAGCGTTTTATCGAAAAAATGGAGTGTATATGCAGCTATTTTTTGAGATTTAATAAAGGACTACGATAACGAAATTTGGGAGTGTGATAAAAGTGACTTCTTCATCCATTGCTTCATTGTGGAGATATCCGGTTAAATCAATGAAAGAACGGTCAAATTCGTATAAGAGATTTCATTCATATTTATTAAAAGAATAGAATATCATAACAGCAAACACCCAAAATCGCCTGCCTTTTTTGGGTGTTTTTCTTTATAGCCTTCTTCTTATTTACTATTTTGTTTTAATCAGCTTTCAAATTCGGTTGCGACAATGCGTTCACCTGTTATACCTTCAGATTGTTCTGAGGCAAGAAAACCCTCCCTTTGTTTTAGTTATTATAAATAATTAAAAATATATATGATAAATATTTATAATAAAATAAAAAAATTGTATAAAATCATATTAAATGATAAAATTATATTGATAATAAGAATATATAACAGTAAATACCTATTCAATTTTTAGAATAAGGAAAAAAACATAAGCATACGCATGTGCGTGAAACAAAAGAGGATAAAGAAAAAAGCGAATTGATTGACGGAAAAGACTCTTTTTTAAATGTTCCATTATGAGGAGGAAAAAAAGGGGTAATCAGTAGCCATTCATCAAAGTGGTCTTTTTAGATGGATACGGATCGTTTGCGAATTTTTTCTTGTCGGAAGTACTGGCATACCAGTTTGAGAAAAAGACTACTTCACAATCGAGTAATAGCATCGGATATGATCATTGATGTGGATTATCACATGTTATTTGCGTAAACCTGTGTGGAAGTGTACATAAGTAAAAAAACAGCCAGGTGGGGAGACCTGGCTGTAAAAGCCGTTTTGATGCTCAGGAGTTAGGGTATTTTAAGCGATGGAGTAACAGTATGAACCAAAGTAAATCCCGCTATACCAATAACATACAGAATCTTGTAAGGATACGTACATAGATATTTTTTAAAGGATGGATAAAACCCATGCAAATAAACCAAGAGAAATATTATTCAGCAAAAGAAGTCGCGGAGATGATTGGCCGCTCTGTTTCTACGGTCCATGCTTATGTCCAGGAAGGAAAGCTAAAACCTGTAGAAGACCCGTGGGGAGGCCATCAAGGGCTTCTTTTTTCTAGAGAAAAGATTGAACAGCTTATCGAAATTATGCCGAAAACGCCGGAAGGCTTAACGTTAAACCAAGCGGCTGAATATCTGCAAACGAACCGAAACTTTATTGCGGCTTATATTAAAGAAGGTCTTCTCCCCGCCTCTGAAGGACAGATAAGAGGGCGAATAATTCCCCTGATCCAAGAAAGCGATCTTAAAGAATTCAGTGAGCTACACGAAAAGAAAATTTGGGAAGACCGGCTTTCCCAGCGGCAATATTACAACAAAAAAGCAAAAGAAGCCGTGTACCAGCGCTTTTCCTCACCTTCCATTCCGGAAGCAAGGCTTATGCGCAAAGGTTTAGGGGACTGGTACTTTCTGGTGCCGGGAACCGATGATACATTCAGCTATATGGAAGGGATCTATACGCATAGGTTAACACCTGACTATTCCATTGAAATGGGCAAGCGCAGCACCAAGCCAGGATATGCAGTGCTCAATCTGCCGGCCGTCTATTCCCTCACCTACCAAGTGATGGATCTGCTTTATCAGCAGGTTCCAGTGGCCAATCTATATATGGAGCGTTTAAAGGACCGATGGATCATTCATATGAAAGATGCCCGATTAAATGGTGTTTCGGTTGAATTAGCTGACTTTATTAAACGCTCAACTAAACAAGGACGCGTAAGGTATGTTCCGGAATATGAGGCACTCAGTATTGAATCGGAGGAGGAATTGCTGTCGGTTTCGTTATCCGTAGATATTAAGGACTGGCTGCGAAAAAAAGGAGAACAGACAGGCAAGAGTATGCAAGATATTGCGGCCGAGATCCTTGAAGAAGTGTATAAACGTGAGCAAGGCTGAAGTAATCATTTTGAAGCACTCCATCAAAAAAGGAGCTGACTTATCTATGAAGTGATCCCGAAAAGTTAGACAGGTTATTTTGTTAAGCAGCTTGTTGGGCATGAGTCCGGTATTGTACCGGGCTCATGCCCTTTAATTTTGCCTTAATTCGTTTGTGGTTGTAGTACTCAATATAGTGTGCCAGCTCCTGCTTAAAGTGCTCGACACTCTCAAATTCATTTAGGTACAGAAATTCTGATTTCATGGTGCCAAAGAAGCTTTCCATAACGGCATTGTCATAACAGTTCCCCTTGCGGGACATGCTTTGTGTAATCTTGTGTTCTTTCAAGGAGTGCCGGTACTGCTTCATCTGATAATGCCAGCCCTGATCAGAGTGAATGAGCAGCTTATCGTCTTCTGAAAGCCGTTCAAAAGAGTTCTCCAGCATCTCTGAGACAAGCGAATAGGCTGGCCTTGAGCCAATCGTGTAGGTGATGATTTCCCCATTAAACAGATCCAGCATGGGCGAGAGGTACAGCTTCTTCCCAAAAAGCTTGAATTCCGTAATGTCCGTTGCCCACTTTTCGTTCGGCTTGTCTGCCTTGAAGTTGCGCTCTAAAATATTAGGTGCCGTTTTGCCTGCTTTCCCTTTATAGGAACGGTATTTCTTCATGCGCACAAGACTTTTCAGCCCAAGTGCTTTCATGAGGCGCTGCACTTTTTTGTGGTTGATAAGATGCCCACGGTTCCGAAGCTCATCCCGGATGCGCCGGTAGCCGTAACGGCCCTTGTGTTCATGATAAATCTCCTGAATGAGCGCTTTGAGTGCTGCATCCCGGTCTAGCCGGCCAAACTGCCTGACCATATAGTAATACGTGCTGCGTGGAATGCCAGCAAGCTGAAGAAGAGCGTTCAGCGGGAAGTCGACCCTTAGTTCATAGACAGCCCTTACTTTGTCTTTTTTATTGATTTTTCCTTGTTTTGAACGAAGGCATTCAACTTTTTTAAATACGCATTCTCCATACGCAAACGTTCATTTTCCGCCTTTAATGCCTCTATTGATCCTTCAGCTGGTGCTTGTTTTTCCGATGTTTTTGGATTCTCATTTTTCATAGGTGGACACCCCTTTTTCTTTGGTTCCAGGGCAGTCGATCCTTGTGCCTCGAAAAGGTGTTGCCAGTTCCAAAGTGTAGAATCAGAAGGCATATTAAATATCGCAGCCGTTTCAAAGATAGACGTCCCGTTTTCGTTCATATAGTTAAGTACGTCTAGTTTATATTGAAATGAATAATTATGTATTTGTTTTATTATTAGGCACAATCATCTGAGGGATTTCATTGTTCAGCTGTTTCGGATTTTTTAACTGCTAGTGAGTTGAACGGTTCAGATAAGGAAAAAACAAATACTTTTTTATTAAACGAATATCTTCTTTATAAACAGCTAAAGGAGCAATTCTAATGAAAACAAATTATATTTGCACTCTGTTTAATGACCATTTTTCTTTTGCCGCTTGTCTTTCAAGTACAAGAGAAATCGTCTGAAAATTCAGATGAAGAACTGACTAAAAAGGCAAGAGTTCAAGAACTTTTAAGTTCAAAAGATGGTGTTACTTTGACAATGAAAAACGAACAGTATACAACGTTCAGCAACAGAATTGTCCTTAACATTCAAAATGACAGCAATACAGAATTCAGCCGCAGTGAACACTTTCTTCTTGAAAAAAATATCGATGGTACATGGTACGAAGTCCCCTCTAAATCGCATTACCTTGATGCAAGGGACCGGGCACTTCATCCACACAAGTTATCCAGGATCGCCCTTTTCACTGATGAATTAGAATATAATCTTGCCCCAGGAGAATACAGGACCACCCATAGCTTGATTCCTGATGGAAATGAAAAAGAGGGCTTCACTCTTGTTGCCCCTTTTGAAGTTATAAAGCAGTAAAAATCTTGATGATTTATGGCTTTTTATTTAGTTAAGTTTTTTGTTTCCTACTTGCGTAATTGTTTTGGGTGTTTTACCTATTCGGAAGGAAAAATGATGCCCTTCATTATCCTTTTAAAATCGAAGCCAGTTTATCAATCGCTTCTTGCAATTTTTCACTGTTTTTGCTGTACATCTCTCTGGTTTCTATTGATTCTGTCGCAAGAGCAAAGCTCTCTAAATCCGC
Organism: Domibacillus sp. A3M-37; assembly: GCF_024213455.1. Lineage (NCBI taxonomy): Bacteria > Bacillati > Bacillota > Bacilli > Caryophanales > Bacillaceae > Domibacillus > Domibacillus sp. A3M-37. The sequence continues at coordinate 6,133 of NZ_JANAVL010000034.1, forward strand.
CTGGCATTTTTTCATTGTAGCCAATAAGAGAAGCCGGTCTTGAGGCGATGGGACCTGCAGTTTATCATCAAAAAGATCAACGGTTAATTCCCCATAAGAATTCACCTGTCCAAGAAAAACATTTTCGATCGTAACACCCAACTTGTCCAGTTCAGTGTGCAGCCAACCCCTGCTTCGGCCGATTGTGGCCAATGGATCATCCAGTATGTTCCCATCCATAATCACTGTCTGAGGTTCCTTCACCGATGCAACGGTCAGGTTTAGATCTTTTGGGGTTAACGGCTGGTTTTCTTTTTTTAACAATACACTTAAATTACCCGTTGATTCCAAGACGGCAAACTCTACCTCAGAAACCTGAAAAACGTCTTTTTGTCGAAGCAGTTCCAATAATTCATCCGTTGTGTATCGTTCCTTTTTTAAGTTATCTTCCATTATTTTTCCACCCTTGATGAAAACAACCCCGTGACCTTCTACAAAATCACGAAAGGTTTTGTTCTTTAAAGAAAGTGACCCAGCTAAATAGGGTACTGCCGCAAAGATCCCCATTCCCAGAACCGCGTTCACAATGCTCTTATCAAGCCCTGTGACCATCTCCGCTCCGATGTTGCCGATCGTAATGCCAGTGACATATTCAAAGAAAGAAATCTGAGATATTTGCTTTTTACCCAGCCACTTTGTAATCAAAAAAAGAACGAGTAAAGCCAATAGACCCCGCGACACTACTTCTAACCACTCGGGCACTGCTTCCCACCTCCTGCAAAATATAAGAAAAGCTCGGTTAGATTCATCAATCTTTTCCGTATATTACCTTTGTTTTTAGTAAGGATTTTCTTGCCTCTTTGAACCACGCGTGATTTCTGGCACTAGGCCAAACATTAAAAGCCGGTCTATACACTTCTATCCAGTTCGCGTTTCAAAATTTGACCGATTGCAGTGATTTCTGATTTCCCTTGTATAGTTAATATGTGGATAAATTTACTTTTTTATACTTGATAAATGTATGTAGGTAATAAAAAGTGTAGGTAGGCACACCTGAGTAAAATATTAAAAGGATTCCCTGCATAATCAAAAGCCGTTCGAATTATTCGAACGGCTTTAAAAATTCAGAAATGGACTTATACCTTTGACATTCGAACGAAACTATAGAAGATGTGAAAAGGAAGACGACAAATTTAGTCAAAGGACATTCGTGTTCATCCGCCGAACTTAACACATAAGTGAAAAACATACGTAGAAACCTTATTGAAACTCGCCGCACACCTTTGAAAGCAGGCCGCATTAGGTTGCTTATCAGACACATACGTTGAAACATACCTTGAAAGGATGAGGAAAATCATGACTCAAACGGAAGGTTAAGATGCTGAAAACATACCTGAAAACTTGGAGGATATGCGCTTAACGGTGAAGGAAGCTGCGAACTATGTGAATGAAAGCCCGGGTGTTATGCGCAACTGACTCAGGGAGTTAAAATCGTATATCCCTACTGTACAGGGGGGCAACGGCTACCACTATTTTGATCAGCGGGCGTTGGAAAGACTCATGCTGATCCGCCAACTGAACCGAGACCAGAACTATTCGATCAAGCAGATTGAATATTACTTCGCAACGGGAGAAATACCGGTTAAACCAGAACCGATGAAGGGTGAAGCATCTGATGAAATTCAAAAAAATTTATCGGCTATTATGGATGGAGCGGCTGGATCAGTTTAACCAGGCGTTGGTGATGAAGCAGCAGCACTATATTAAGGAAATCGCTTAATAAGCGGGATCAGCTGCTGCTGGAGTCGCTGAAAGCTTCACAGGAAGCGAAGAAAGCGGAAGTCAAAAAGAAACGGTTTTTCAACTGGTTTGGAAGCGACAATCTGTAAAGCACCCCAAAAACTTTGTGTTTAAAGTAAGCTTTGCACACAGGTTTGCTGAATGAGTGCACGCAAACCAGATCAGAGAATTCGCTTAACGGTGTAAGACATTCATTCAAATTCTCTTTGTTCACGTCCATATGTCTGCCCAGCTGCTGGCTGAAGCTTGCTGCACACAATATGTATGTGCCGGAGCGAATGCCTGCATCCAGTTTTTAACCATGTGAAAACGCCTACATTTCAAAACGGCAGGCGTTTCTTCTTGTTTCTTGCTTTTTCGTTCTGAAACGCACGAGTTTCTGTACATAACAGATGATTAATGAGACACAACTTTGAGCAATGTTTTGAGACACAAAAATAATAGGATTTTCGCTAAAAGAAGCTATTCATAAAAAACATCTCAAAAACCATCGTTTTTGAGACGATCTATATACTAAAAAACAGCCTTCAGATTTCTTGAAAGCTGCCTGTTTTTGAAGGATTGCGGATTTTTCTGGAAATGTACGCCGCTCCACCCACTGAACAATGACCATATGAAAGATCGAGTATGGTTAAATAGGTTCCTGAGGGCTTTCCAAATGAACGATTTCGTCTGTGATCCGGTCGTGTTCCTGCTGTGCTACCTCATTAGAGATAATGCCTTCTTTTAATAAGTTATCAATCGCCTCATATTGGGCATACAAAGAATGCTTTTGTAATATGGTTTGCTGCTTGTTTTTTAAATCTGGATACTTATTAAAAAGCAGCTCTATTTTTTGCTGAAGCTCGATTAATTCTTTTCTGTAGAGGTCGGTCATTTCTTTTGAAATCGTTTCATGAATCAGAAGGTTGCTTTGAATATGCTGGATTTCTTTTATAGCGGTCTCTAAACGATGCCCGCGAGCAATCAATTCTTCATATTCACGATTGCCTTCTTCTTTTTGATTAACGCCTAACCGATCTAAAAGCGGTTTAACAGAAAGTCCTTGAACAACTAATGAAAATAAAACCCACTGAAAGTGAGAATAAGGATGTCCTCCCGCCCTACAAAATCTCTTGTCAGGCTTAAGGCGAGTGCGATAGACAAGGATCCTTTTAACCCACCCCAATTGATCGTGTGTTTCCAGAAAGATAGGAAATTTTTTATAAATGCCAGGCTTACATAAACGGCTACACTTCGGGCGATAAGCACAATGAAAATAGCGGTCAAGACTAACCCCCACTTGTCAGCCCAGTCAATTCTGGTAATTTCGAGTCCAATCATTAAAAAAACAAGAGAGTTGGCCAGCAGAGCAATGACCTCCCAGAAATTGTTGATGTTAAGCTTTGTCGTTGGGCTCATCCCGATTCGTGCTCCGTAATTACCAAAAATAAGCGCAGCCACTACGACAGCAATAACACCTGAAGCTCCAACCGTCTCTGCCAGCAGAAATGAACCGTAAAACAGAATAACGCTGAAAATTATTTCTAACGGATAATCATCATAATACTTGGTGAGCTTAGAGACTCCGTAGCCAAGAGCTCCGCCAACTATCAGGCCAAGGGAAATAACTTTAATAAATTCCCATAATCCGTAACCGGCCCCTTCTATGCCAAGATCCATATAGGTAAGCAGGTAAAAAGCCGATATATTAAATAAAACAACCGTTAATCCATCGTTGAATAAACTTTCTCCTTCAATAACCGTAGCGAGTTTTTTTGGCGCACCTACACTTTTGAAAATAGATAAAACACTGCCGGGTCCGTTGCACTCATGAGGGCTGCAAAAACAAATGCTGCCGGGATGGAAAGGTTTAAAAGCCAGGTAGACGAAAAGCCGACGATCAGAAAAGATAAAAGGGTTCCCCAAAATGCCAGGGCGAGAATAGGCTTTTTATTTTCTTTTAAATGAGAAAAGGGAAGCTTAAATGCCGCTTCTCCTAACAGAGCTGGTAAAAACAATGTAATAATAACAAAATTAAAAGTTTCCGCTTCCGTAATAAAATCTTTCAATGGTTCTAGTCCAGGAATATGAACAAGGCCTATCAGGGCTCCGATGACAACTAGCGCGATAGGGTACGGCTGCTTGAATTTCTTCGCAATGGTTGTAATACCGGCAGCAATCATCACTAAAATAAGACCAAGTTCAAATATATAATGCAAATCCAAATGTTCCTCCACCTGCTTCCCTCCATTGCTTCTATTGGAATGATGAATTGGCGTACCCAAAAGGTTTCCTAACAGCGTGATCACTAAACCTGTTCTTAAAGGCATAATAAGAATAATAAAAATACACCCCGATTAATATATGGTGAATTTCAGGGGATGAAGGGCTGTTTTCACCATAAAAAAAGCTTTCGACTTTGTCGACAGCCCTCTGTTTAACATTAGTAAAATAAAATATCTTCTTATTTGTTGACTGCTTTCTTATTATTGACAGGCGCAACCGTTATACCTGTTGTTTCTTCAAAATCGTACAGGCTGGTCGGCACATCGGTAAAACGTTCTAGCTCGTTGTAAGCCGGAATCCCGTGAAAAGACATATCCAGCCCTTCCTCTTCTTCCCGTTCGCTTACACGCAAACCAACTGTTTTTTCACAAATGACCGCCATCATATGTCCGGCAGTCAGACCCCAGACAACGACTACAGCCGCTCCCAGCACTTGAACACCGAGCAGCTTGGCATCTCCTGTTGTAAAAAGACCTTGAGAAGAATCAAACAAGCCAACAGCGATTGTACCAAACACCCCGTTGAACCCGTGAACCGCTACTGCTCCAACAGGATCATCTACCTTCAAGCGGTCGACAAGCAATGTTGCATAAATGACAATGATGCCGCTGACCGCCCCAATCACGATGGCGCTCCAGCTTTCCACAAATGCACAGCCGGCTGTTACAGCTACAAGACCGGCAAGTACTCCGTTCATCGTCATACTCGGATCTGCTTTACCAAATTTGCTCATTGTCATCAAAAGAGCCGTCGTTCCGCCGCTCGCTCCCGCAAGCATGGTATGCAGGGCAATCGCTGCTAAGGAAGCATTGGTTGCATCAAGTGTACTCCCCGCGTTAAACGCAAACCAGCCGAACCATAAAATAAAAGCGCCGGCAGATGCTAACGGTATATTACTTGGCGCAAATACGTTGACGCTGCCATCTGAATTAAACCGGCCTTTTCTTGCTCCTAAGCGCTTTGCCATTGCAAATGCCGCAAAGCCGCCAAGTGCATGAATGGCCGCAGAACCGGCAAAGTCTTTCATGCCGAGCTGAGCCAGCCACCCTTCGCTGTTCCAAATCCAATGACCTGAAAGGGGATAAACGACGATGCAGATCATAGCTGCAGTTAGAATATACGCTTTAAAGTTCATCCGCTCTGCTACGGCGCCTGAAATAATTGAAATACAGGCTACGGCAAAACCCATTTGAAAAAGAACAAAAGCGGCACTCGGCAAGTCGATTGACATTGTGATTTTCTCAGGACTGCCAAATAAACTGGTGCCAATCAACCCGAACGCATCATCACCGAACATGATGCCAAAACCAATAAGCCAAAACGATAAAGCCCCAACGGTCAGATCGACAAAAATTTTCATGGTGACATTGACCGCATTTTTTGTACGTACAAACCCGGCTTCTAGTAAGCTAAATCCACCCTCCATAAACAGTACCATGGCTGCAGCGATCACTACCCATATAGTGTTTAAATAGATCACTTCCATTAACCTATCTCTCCCTGTTTCAAGTCATCAATTTCAAAGTCTGGCGCACCTGTCCGAATATTATAGGCTTCTAGAATCGGATACACATAAATTTTTCCGTCTCCGTCTTCTCCTGTTTGAGCCGCCCGTATGATTGTCTTGATGGTAGGTTCCACCATATGATCTGAAAGGATAATTTCCATTTTGACTTTTGGATGGAGTGTAACCTTATAACTCTTTCCACGGTAAACACCCTGGGTGTCTTTTTGCTTCCCTCTTCCCACTACTTGAGAGACAGTAAAGCCTGTAATACCAATATTTTTTAATCCTTTAATTGTTTCCGTAATTTTTTCCGGTCTTATGATTGCTTCAATTTTTTTCATCAAACTCACCTCTTGTTAGATTTTCTAACATAAATATGTACTTAATTATAACAACATATATAACTGCGTCAATGGTTCATTATGGGATTTTCCCTTTCATAGCGTTATAGCAAGTGTGTAAAAGAAATCAAGTCGGATGAATATGTTTTTTAGTTACGTTTTAAGGATCTTTGGATTTGGGAAAGATACATTTAATGAAAGAGTTGAAAAAATGAAAGAGTTGAAAATCGGATGCATATAAAAATTTAAAGTTGGTGGGAAAATGGGATTTCAAGGGATAAATCACATTATCATAGTTGGATGGAGCGAAAAAGCAAGAGCGGCAATCCAAGAAATAATAAAAATTGACCAAACTATTAATATCGTCGTCATTGGTAATGATGAAAAACCCCCTATTACAGATAGGCGTCTGATTTATATCCGAGGGAACTCTACGGATGAAGAAATATTACTTCGTGCAAACCTGCCTAAATCAAATTATCGTTTACAGCCAAACCAAAAAAGCCTCAGTTTTTAAAGACTGAGTCGTTTCCAATACAACATAATTCTATGATCTTACCCCCGTCAAGTAGACACCTTTAAAAAGCCTACATCGCCTTTCTTCGAAATTGAACTGCAGAAAGGTTCTTTAATTTCTTTTGATATCTTGCGGTGTTATAAAATTTTATGTATTCATCTATGGCCTGCTCAACCTCAGAAACCTGATTAAATGTCAGAAGGTGAAAGCATTCAGCCTTTAAATGGCCAAAAAAGCTCTCAATACAGGCATTATCGAGGCAGTTTCCCTTTCTCGACATACTGACTCGCATTTGGTGCTTCGTAAGAAGGTGATGATAAGCACGAGAGGTATACGTCACACCTTGATCGCTGTGGAGAAGAGTCCCCTTCACTTTCCGTTTTTGGACAGCTGCTTTCAGTGTGTCCTGTACGAGTTGAAAGTCATTGTACCGGCTTAATTTGTAGGACACCACTTCATTGTTATACAAGTCATAAATAACCGACAAATAAAGACGTTTTTGATTAAAGGGAAGATAGGTAACGTCGGTTACCCATTTTTCATTCGGACGAGTGGCGTGAAATTCTCGATTTAAATGATTCCCTGATACGACGCATGCTTCTTTTCTGCCATAAAAGACCCTCTTCCTGCGGATCTTTGCCTGGATCCCAAGCGCCTTCATGAGTCTGTAGGTTCGTTTATCATTAATCGGCTTTTTAAGGATCTTTCTCAGCCAAACCGTCATTCTTCGGTAACCAAAAATTCCCCGATACTGATTGAAGATCTCAACGATCTTCTTTTGCAGGGCCTGGTTCTCTGCTTGTTTTTTAGAAAGGCTCTTTCCTTTCCTAAGCCATTTATAGCATCCACTTCTTGAGACCCCGGCAATTTCACAAAGAAGGGCAACCGAAAAACGAGCAGACATGTCTTTAATAACTTGATATTCAAGGGTTTTCGTTCTTTTTCTTATCTCTCCTTTCCGGCTTCTAACAGCTTTTCTTACGCTTAGTCAACAGCTTTCTTTTACTTTTTATTAGTGTTTTTTATTTCAAAAGTGTGTGTACGAATTGGGGAATACGGGAGGGAAATTTGTCATTTTGGTCATGCCAAAGAAACCGAGTAAGCTGTCATTTTTTTACTAGGTTCATCTAGGTGTGCTACTATATAAGTAAAGTTATGACGTGGTGGCTGACCGGTAGTCATAGCTTATATTGCGTGCGATAAGAAAGAAGAGATTCTTCAACAGCTTATTCACACACGCGATGGACGCAACTTTATGACACTTGTTATAAGGTTGCGTTTTTAATTTGTCATAATAGTCAACGATGTGATTCTTTCCAAAACGCCGTTGCTTGATCATGTTCTGGATAATGAGGAACAGCAGCTTGCGCAAGTGCTTGTTTCCACGTTTGTTGATTTTATCCTTGTAAAGTGTCTTTCCTGATTGAAAGCGGCGGATATCAATGCCCGCAAAAGCATTCAGCTGCTTATGGTTATCGAACCGATGAATATCTCCGATTTCTGCCATAAGACGCACCGCTGTATTAGGACCAATCCCAGGAAAGCTAAGCATGATTTGATATTCTTCACGACTTTCAGCCAATGGAATCATGTTTTTTATACACTGTTCCTTCTCATGAAGGAGTTCCTGATACCGCTTCGCGTAGGATCTGAGTTGTTCACATAAGACGTCCGTCGAAGAAACGGCTGGATAGGATTGTTTAGCTGCTTCAAGCAGTTCAAGAGCTTTCCTTTCCGCAACTACTGTCGAAATATTTTTATTTGTGTTGTTGCGAATCTTATTCTTGATCACGGTTTTTGAAAGGCCTTGGATAAGTTCCGGATGGGGAAACAACTGGGCCATATTTAAAAACAGCTCCGATTTACTGGT
>NZ_JANAVL010000035.1:0-13552 GCF_024213455.1 Domibacillus sp. A3M-37
AACGTGCTATCACTTTCAGTGTTAGACTAGGCAGAGCCTAGTGTTATCGCGATATCGCGAAATTTTGATTTTGTCACTCTGTGTGACACTAAAAAAAGGCTATTTGACACACTGCGTGACACCTAAAAAAGCTGTTTTGTCACTCAGTGTGACAGTACAAAGCTTGCAAAGGAGGTAGACTGCAATGTGGAAAAATTACATTGAGGAAATATCGAAAGAATATCATTTCAAAGCACCGGCAACTTCTGAAGATATTTTATGTATTAAAGAGAAATTGAATGTCGAGTTGTCAAAACAGCTCTTAAATTTGCTGAGTGAAACTAATGGAATACTTGATAGTTCTGATTATCCGTTGGTTTGGTCAACAGATCAGATAGTAGAAGAAAACTTGTTTTTTAGAAATTTCGATGATTACAAGGATATCTATATGCCATTTGATCATTTGTTGTTTTTTTCTAATGCAGGAACGGGTGATTTATTCGGATTAGCTGTGTTAAACGGAAGTATTCAAAAGGATGATGTATATGTTTGGGATCATGGAGACGATAGTCGTACGTGGATTGCTTCTTCTCTAAAAGAATTTCTTAAAGGCTGGATTACCGAAGAAATTTCTATTTAGATGCAACATAAATTGCAATTTTGTTGCATCAATAAGCAGCCAGAATTCTCTCTGGCTGCTTTTGTCATGGTAAAATATTGTAAAGTTTTGTTTTCAGGAAGGGGGATGGTTATGAACAAAGTGATTATAAGTGTTTTATGCGCTTTATTTTTCATTACAGGCTGCTCTAAAGATAGTGTTCAGTCTAATAATAATGCTATTGCGGAAGTGGTGAATAAACATAACGATATTCAGAACTTAGAGGCTCTCAATACATTTATAAAACGTGCAAAACTTAAAAAAGAAGATGTCGTAAATTATGTTGAGTACGGTACAGAAGGACAACGCGGGGTAATGACCATAACATCGAAAGAGAACAGTATTCATGTTTCCAGCAGTGTTGATAAGAAATTTGTTGAGGAATTCAGTTGTGAAGACATAATGATTGATACAGAAAATGGTGCCGATAATTATATTCTTAAGCAATGTACAGGAGATTCCGGAGTAACAAGAGATTTTCCCCTTCTGACAGTTTCTAAGTAAATTAACCAGTTTTTAATTGGGATCTAATGCAATATAAATGCAATTATGTTATATGACAGACCCCCCCTAACTTTTTCAAAAAGTTAAGGGGGGTTTTTTATTAGAAAGCTTTCTTAAGTCTATTTCTTTCTTGAGTAAATTAATGAATTCTATATCTAATTTCATTTTTTTTTGCTTGGTTATACGCCTTCAGTAATTGTTCATCTGATAGGTGTAGTTTTCTCAAGTTCTCCCTCCTATTTTCAAAGTAGTTTACCCTTGAAAATAATTGGAAAACAGCTCTTGAAATTAATTTTAATGTGCCTCTAAATTTTAGTGTTTTTTTACTGGAATCAGGTAATATGTAATAATAAATACCTAAAAATTAAAGGCAAACTAATCGAAAGATTAGGACGCAAAGCCACGGGTCTAAAGCTTTTGAAGGCTAAGATAGCCGGGCTGCAGAAGTGAGAAGGTACACACCGCCATGAGTGATGATAAAAAGACCGTATTATCTTTATGAAAGAGCTCACTCGTTTAAATGGCGAGTGTGATCGTTGCAGCGATGTACGGATTAAAGCAGAAATAAATAAAGATATTGCCCTTTTAAAAGAGGCTATTGAGTTGCTATCGCTCAATAGAAATGCAACATAAATATAATTATGTTGCATTCGAAACGCTCCAGATCTTTAGAATCTGGGGCGTTTTTTCGAAGTCCCATTTTCACGGGTCAGTTCACTATAAATATGTGGGGGTTGGTTGGCCAATAATCCTTTACACAAAGTTCCTGTTGTTTAGCAAGTGTTTTTCAAATTCCTGTGCAGGTACAGGCCTTCCAAAAAGGTAGCCTTGTCCATATCTACAATTGTGTTTTAATAGCATTTCAACCTGCTGTTCCTGCTCAATTCCTTCAGCAATAACTTGGAGATTTAAGCTCGTTCCAATCTCTGTAATGGCTTTTACGATGGCTTGATTAGCTGGATCATTAAGGTCGTCAATGAAAGATTTATCCAATTTTATGATATCAATTGGTAATGTTTTTAAGCAATGCAGAGAAGAATAGCCGGTACCAAAATCATCAATTGACGTTCGAACTCCCAGTACTCTTAAGTCATAGAGTATTTCAGTGGACTGCTTTAAATTCTGTATAATACTTTCAGTAATTTCTAGTTCAAGAAAATGAGCATCTAAATGGGTTTCTTGTAAGATATTACGGACCGTTTGAATAAAATCATTTTGTTGAAATTGACGGACAGAAACATTTACTGACAGGCAAATTGAAGGCAGTCCTGTGTTTTGCCACTTTTTTGTTTGTTCACAAGCTGTTTTCAGCACCCATTCGCCAATCGAAACAATTTGCCCCGTTTCCTCAGCTACCGGAATAAATTCAGCAGGAGAAACAACTCCCCATTCCGGATGTTCCCATCGCAGTAAAGCCTCCATTCCAATTATCTTTCCTGTATGCATGTCTACTTTGGGCTGATAATGAAGGGAAAACTGGTTCTTCTCAATAGCCTTTCTTAAACCATTTTCTATATTCATTTTTCGAAACAATAGGTCATGAAGTGCTGGATTATAGAACTGAAAATTATTTTTCCCTTTTTCTTTTGCTAGATACATGGCTGCATCAGCATTTTTGAATAATAGTTCGGTATCTTCTCCGTGTTCCGGATAGATGCTTATTCCTATACTTGAAGTGATCACAAGTTCATTACCTTTAATCGAAAAGGGTTTACTTGAGTCTGTTAGAATGCTTTCTGCTATGGCAACAACAAGAGACATATCAGTTATTTGAGGAAGCAAAATTAGAAATTCATCCCCCCCTATCCGATAGATAATCCCGCGTTCTTGTAAGATAGTTTGTATTCGTTGTGAAAATTCTTTTAATAAGCTATCTCCTACATAATGGCCTAGAGTGTCATTTACCCCTTTAAAACGGTCTAAATCAATTAATAAAAGAGCCGCCATATTCCTGTTACTTTTGGCTTGATAAAGCATCTCTTGTGCATCCTCGGTGAACTTAGACCGGTTATATAAGCTGGTTAGCGGATCGTGATACGCTAAATACTTATACTCTTCTAGTAATTTTTCATTTTTTTTCATTATTGAAATCTGGCGTACGATAATGAACAGAATAGAGAGGGAGAAGCCAATAACTAGGAAATCCACATAACGATAGTTATTGTAAATAATTAACATTAGGATAAAGAGGACACTTGCATAAAGAAAAATATTATAGTTACTTTTCACATAATAAGGCGATACAGAGCTCGTTTCCTTTGGATGTTCTTGAGCGTATAATCCTGCTAGGCCTTTTAACAATAAAGGGATTTGCCATAAGGGATCAATAAAATGACCTAAGACCGAAGTGTGGTTTACAGAATAATAAACATAAAGTAAATCCCCAATAATTTGTATGAAAAACCCAATTGAAATGATCAGAAAAAAATTTTTTTGATCCCGGTATTGAGAAAGGTAATAAAAACTGATAGCAAAAAATAAGAATCCTAAATCGAATATCGGATAAGCTGAGGTGACAAAAGTAAAGCTTATTGAATGATCTGATAGTGCAAAGACAGGTTCAATTATGTATTGAAGACTAATGGTAGTAACTATAATCATGAATAGAACAATGTTAAAGGCAAATGGCTTGATTGACACAGAGTTGAACATCAATTTTGCTCTGTAGATGAAGGCGGCTAGATAAATGGAATAAGTTGTTAGCCACATAGCATCTACCCGGCTTGGAGAGGGGAGTGTTATGGATAAAATATTTTGATAATAAAAACAGATGCCATAGGACACAATATAAAATAACGCGCCAACGCTTAATAGGAGCCAAAAATAACGGTATTTAGTCTCTGTAACCCGGTAAGTTTGAAATAGCCAAATAAAACTGACCGTACTTCCTGCCATTGAAAAGATATTTGTCCCTAAAAAGCGCATCCAGTCATTTTCTCGAAAGATAAAAATCCAAGTATAAAATGTAAAGAGATAGATAAGAATAAAAAAGAATGCAGGTCGTTTAACGGATGCCATATAAGTACCTCATTTGTTTAAAATGTGTGAGTTCGAGAAGGATAGAAATAAAGATCATATACATGAAATATCCAAATTGCATAATTTAAAAACTACCTTCAACCAAACAGTTGATAAATATATCGGCTTATTTTTTAGATCTTAAAGTAGATGGGAACAAGAGTTTATAGAATTAAAGGATGTACTATTTCAACAAGCATTTTTTATACTGTCGCGTTAGGTTGGTGGCAGTATGTCGAAATTTGTAGAATTTTATTTCGTATGGTAACATCTAAGACATACACATTTTTGTTTTGCCACGGGGATTCCTCCGTGGTTTTTTTATATATAAATTTAAGAAATATACGGAATGAATGCAACATAAATGATAGTTTGTTGCATTTAAAAAGGACACCACTTTTAAATGGTGTCCTTTTTATTCATTACATTCGTTTAATTAGAGAATGCCACCTGAAAGATCATCACCGAGCAGGCTGTCATCATTCTCGTTATCATCGCTCTCAGAACCATCTAGAATATCATCTAATTCAACATCTAAATCTAAATTCAAGCCAGCGTCATTATCGTCAGCCTCAACTTGAGATTCAAGGTTAGATGTCACATGTCCATCTTGGAGTTCTGTGTTCGATTGATTCGAAAGATCAATTTGAGTATCATCTAGTTCGCTTGCAAATGATACGTTCCCTGCGGCTCCAGCACCCAAAACTAATCCTGCAGCTAAACCTGTACTCGCTAATTTTTTCAACATAATCTCGTCACGCTCCTCATGGTATTTTTATGTCTCATTAGCAAACTTTCCCTCAAAAAAAGGCGATAAACGATAACTCACCGGATGTAATAAGAATGTAAGAAGTATGAAAATTTCCCTTAATACGATTACCATTTTCTGAATATTAAAAATAAATATTAAGACTAAAATAAATGTAACATTATTTGACTTATGTTAACTCCTCTTGAATGCAGCCATGAGAGTTTTTTGTAACGTGTCTTCTTGAACTCCCATGTAAGAACGGGTTTTCTTGCATAGTCTGTCGTGCATTGCTTGCGCTGCATGGATGGCTAGCGGGTGCAAGAGTAGAGCAAGGTTGGGCTTGTTACGACAGCTCTATTTTCTTATGGCGCTAACGTGGCGGTTGAGTGGAAGAAGGAGTAAAACTCTTTGTTATAGAAAAAGAACACAAGTGATTTTTTTATAGGGGGATGATTCTTATTGAAAACTATCCAAAAGATGTATGAGCATTTAAATTGGGCTAATCAACACATTCTTGAGACATTGAAAAGTATCGAAGATGAAAATCAAGAGGTGAGACGTTTATTTTCCCATATCCTATTTTCAGAAAAAGTATGGATAACTAGATTACGAGGATTGGACAGTTCAGGACTGCCCATCTGGTCAGAGGTCGATATAGAAGTCTGTGCAGAACTCGTTATGCAAAATGAAGAGAGCTTAACGACGTTTTTCACTAATTTAGCAAATACTGACCTAGATAAATTAATATCCTACACAAATAGTAAAGGAACAGAGTTTAAGAATTCTGTACGGGATATTTTAACTCATGTAGCATTGCATGGTCAGTATCATCGAGGACAGATTAACTCACGACTTCGAGCAGATGGTATTGAACCAGTTAATATTGACTTTATTACATTTGTGAGATAGATGTATTCGGGGTAGCCTTGTTCAATCCCTAGTTTATGATATGCGTCTATATTCCACTAATGGGTGCGTAGTTCAAGAATGTGAGATGTGAAATTTAACTCGTAATGCAACATAAAGGCTATTATGTTGTGTTGAGAACGCCCCGGATCTTTAGAATCGAGGGCTTTTTTTCGATTTGAGTGCAATCACAAGGAGATTTTTGTAATGCGTCTTATTGAACTAACATGGCAGTTTAGTGGAAGAAGGAATTTGCTAATAAGATGTCTAATATCCAATTAGAACAAGAGGATTTATTTTTGTTGACTTAACGAGATTTAATAACGGAATCTCTAATCCAAATGTGTACAGGAGTTTTGTTTTTAATGATTACATCCATCTTTCGAATGTTGGATAAATATGGATAATAATATACCTAAAAATTTTTTGGAGGGGAAAATGTGAATAGGTTAAATCTAATAACTCTTGGTACAAAGGACATTGTAAAATCTCATAATTTTTTTATGGAACTTGGTTTTGACACCTCAATTAGGGGCTCAGAATCAAATCCTTTTATCATTTTCTTTAGAAATGAAGGGACAAGAATAGCCTTGTACCCTTTAAAAGAACTTGCTAAAGATGTAAATAAAGACAATCCTCCTACTATATCAAATGGGTTTTCAGGAATAACATTAGCTTACGTTGCTAAGTCTGTTGAAGAGGTAGATGATGTTTTAGAAAAGGCAGTATTGGCAGGGGGAAAACTACAAAAAGAGCCTAAAAGGACTGATTGGGGAGGTTATGGAGGATATTTTACTGACCTAGATGGCTACTATTGGGAAGTTGCCTATGCCGAAGACTGGGAATTCGATGAATCAAATATGTTAGTTATTAACGACCAATAAAAGTTTGTGAATAAATGTACTTAAACAAACGAATCTTAGCCTTCAGCAAGGATTCCAAACAGGACCCATCAAGGGTCCTTGTTTTATGTTCATTTATCAATAATCTTATTGAACTAACGGGGGCGTTAGTTGAAAAGGTAAATCATCAAACTCGCTTCCGAATGCAACATAAATGTTATTATGTTGCATTGGAAACGCTCCCGATCATTAGAATCTGGAGCGTTTTTTGTGTAGTAAAAGAATTCATAAACTGTTTAATTTTGTTAATTATTAGTCATTGTTGGATTTACAACAGACATGGTATATTTTATTGGGCTATTCAGAATATGGATGGCAACTTTCCATTGATTGGTGAAGATATATGAAGAAACCTATTAGATTAAGTATACAATTTCTTGTTTTGAGCTTACTGGCTTTTGCCATGATTGGTACCTTTGTTGGAAGTACTATTTCAAGCATTTTAGTAAGTAAAAACAATCTGGAGAAGAATTATTTAGTTGAGAATCAATACTACGCTCAAAAATTGGCAAGTACAACGGATTCTCTTTTTAGCAATATGATGACAAAATTAACGGTGGAGTCAGAAAAGGAAGAATATATAACCGCAGATTCTAACGAAATATATGAGGAAGTAAAGCAGACGCTAGAATCTACTGATTTTTTTAACTCTGTCTATTTTGTTGATCAAACAGGAAACTTCCGTGCATCAGCACCAGATAGGGAAGTAGAAGGGAAGGCCGCAAATAGCATCGGTGCAAAAGAAGCGCTGAAAAAGAAAGTACCCTTAATATCGGAACCATATGTAAGCGTGACGGGGAAGCTGATATTGCTTGTTTCTGTACCTGTTTTTGATGATAACGGGTCATATAAGGGGTTTATCGGGGGAGCTATCCATTTGCGTGAAGAAAACAGCCTGACGAGAGTGCTTGGGCAGCATCCAAAACATGAAAATGATTCGTATGTATATGTAGTCGATTCTAAAGGTAAGATTATTTATCATCCAGATAAAGATAGAATTAACGATAGCGCTAAAGAAGACAAAGCCGTGCAGCAAGTGTTGAAAGGGAATAACGGAAGTCTAGAAGTTAGTAATACACAAGGTATTTCAATGCTAGCTGGTTACGCTTCTTCTAAAAGCAAATGGGGCATTATCTCCCAAACACCGAAAGAATCCGTTATGGAACCAACGATTGAAATGGCAAAGCAAGTTAGCTTCATTGCCATTCCCTTTATGATTTTTGTTTTTGTACTAACCCTTGCTATGTTAAAAAAAATCGTGAATCCGATAAGAACGCTAGCCATCTACGCAAAACAAATTACATTAGATCCATCGTTGCCAACGCCGCGCATTCCCGATTGGTATTTTGAGTTAAAGACATTAAAGCGTGCTATTTTAAAAAATGTAGATTTTTATCAGAAAAAACTTACCTATGTTGAGAGTGAATCGAATCTTGATCCACTGACTGGCTACTATAATCGCCGCTCTTTAAAAGAAAAGATTCGTCATTTAGAAATGTACTCCATTATTTTGTTTGATGCTGACCGTTTTAAAACTGTAAACGATCAATTCGGACATCAAGTGGGGGATGCGGTATTAAAACATATTTCCGAATTAGCTAAAAAAGAAACCAGGGAAAGTGATTTGTGTTTCCGTATAGGTGGAGAAGAATTTTTGATTATTCTCCCAGAAACGGATCTAGCATTGGCTCAAATGATTGCAGAACGAATAAGGAAAACAGCTGAGGCCAAAATTAGCCCTACTGGAAAGCCGATAACGATTTCGATGGGAATTGGAAATTTGCCAATTACAGCAAGTGATTTTTCAGAATTATTCAAAGTGACTGACCAAGCTTTATACAAAGCGAAAGAAGAGGGAAGAAACAGAGTAGTCATTGCAAATCGTTTAAACAATAATAAAAACTAGCGACATTATGTCACTTACAATAAGAATCCAATGCAACATAAAGGGTATTATGTTGCATTGGAAAAGATACAATAAAAGAGGCGCCATCCCTTGATCATCAAGGGATGGCGCCTCTTTTTGTTTGGCTGTCGATCTTCCAATGTAACATGTTGGGTATATATGTTATATTGAATATAACAAATTGAATGGAAAATGAGGGTTTTTGATGGCTGAAAAACAAGGACAAAACACGGTCGATCCGATCCGTGATCCAGAGCAGATCCGGGCAATGAAAGAATACCTGCTTCACCAGTCGTACCGGGATTATTTTTTGTTTACCTTCGGTATCAACTCCGGGCTGCGTATCAGCGATATCATCGGGCTTCGTGCGATGGACGTTCGAAACACGGATCATTTGCGCGTGAAGGAGAAAAAAACGGGCAAAATCCGTAAAATTCGCATGACGGGCGCGTTAAAACAGGAAATTGAGAAATACACGCGCCAGATGGCTGATTCTGACCTCCTGTTTCCTTCCCGGAAGGGCAAAGGTCCAATCGGTCGCGAAAACGCCTGGAGGGTCGTTAACGGAGCTGCGCGAGCGTGTGGCATCAACGGATCTATTGGGACACACACCATGCGTAAAACATTCGGGTATCACTTTTATCAGCAGACAAAGGATGTGGCCATGTTGCAGCAGATCTTTGGCCACTCGGCTCCATCTGTGACTCTTCGTTATATTGGCATTAATGATGAAATGGTCGATCAAGTTTTAGAATCTTTTTCGCTCTAAAAAGATAATCCAATGAAAATACCTTCTTTTTTGTACTTAAAATTAATAAACTTTTTCTTACTGCCTATAAAATAACTCGATTATTTTCAGGAAATGAGTAAAATTAATCTTAGTAAAATATGGATAGACGAGGAAATATGGGGAAAAAAGGTGGTATTATCTTGGTTGGAAAATTAGTTCGGTATAAAGAAAAGATTTATGAAATTGTATTCGATTATGGGAATGGTTATTTAGAGATTAAAGAGCAATGCACTTATCGTAAATTTGAACTCGTTAAAAAAACGGACGTAGTTGAGGTTGAGACAGAATTACATTAATTTTAGCAGCAAAGAAAATCCATGAATTGCTTCCATGTCTTGTATAATTTCTGAAAGTTTGCTATAAATAGAATCAATTAAATCGAGCGGAAAAAGCAAAAAGGCAAAAGCGCGTTATAGTGTGGTTGGCCCCACCTATAACCGTCCACCGTGTTCTGAGCACGGTAAACACTTGCTTTCACCTTTTATTAACGTTAATATGCCTGTATTTTACGGCATTTAAACGCAAATTTCAAGGGGAAAGTCTCTCTTTTACAGTCATGCAAAAGACGTGTTTACCGATTTTTATACGGTAAATGCGTCTTTTTGTTTTCTGAAAAGGAGACGAAACCATGACTGTAAGCAGAATTGTAACCACAGATGAATTTAAACAAATGATGAGCTACAAGGTGTGTGCGGAGAACCATAACCAGCAGCAATCCCTAAAACTACAGCTTTTAAAAGAGGTCGAAGCAGTGTATGGCGAACGCTACTGGAGCTTGAAGGAAGGCACGCGCAAAGCGATTGATATGCTGTGCTGGTTTGCTTCAGAGCGTGGGTTTGTCTTTGCAAAGGACGAATACCTGGCTAATCGGTACGGCGTTTCAGCAAAAACGATCCGGAATGTCCTAAAGAAATTACGGGAAGAAGGTGTGATCTTTACGGTGTATCGCCGGCCTAGTAATCAAAACTGCCGGACGGCTCCCGTCCATTTATTTAAGACACATCCGTATTTTAAGTATTGGGAAAACATGCTGGATTTACGTGATTTCCAGAACGATTTCCAAAACGAAACTGCTGAAAAGCCTTGTGAGAGTAAGGAAGAACAGCCAAAAAAAGCTCCTACCAAGTATTTATCTTTTAATAAAAATCTTTTAAAGATCTTACGTAAGAAGGATCGTCTGAATTCGTCTTTTACACCGAAAGTGGTTCCAGATGAATTTGTGAAAACGGCGAAGCCTTTCTTTGATGATGCAGAAGACATTTATGACCTTTGGAAAAAAGCAGCCCTTGTCTATCGCCAGTTTGATTTGCTGCACGAATTGGAACAGTACACGGAATTAGTGATTGATGCGCTGAAACAGTCTGTTTATGCCCTGAAACACCGGAAGATCCGGAAAGATTTTAAAGGCTATTTCTACGGAACCCTGCTTAAAATGTTTACATACCAAAAACGCCAGGAGACATTTTCTAGCCACCCGTCTATCTTTAACTGGCTTGAAGATCCGGAAGAAGAATCAGCCGGCAGCACGAAGAATTGGCGTACAGAAATTCAAGAATTAATGGCGAAAGAAGAACGGAATCTGGATTATTTGATTGAGGAACTTCCTTACTGAATCATCCAAAACCGTTGCTAGAAAAAAGAGAAAACCGGTCTGCCGGAAAGTCGAAAAATGCAGGCAGCCATTGTGTCTGCTTCTGAAAAGAACGGTGTCTTTTTCTAGCAAATGCTGTTCTTTTGCGTTCTTTTTTTAGCCATGCCGTTTTATTTTAGGTGTCAAAAAGTTTGCCATTTGGCTGAATTTGCTGTCAAAAAATTTGACAGTACCCCTGTTTTTAGTGTCAAATTTTTTGACAAAATGGAAATTTCGCGTACCCACGAAAACACTAGGCCCTGCCTAGTACCACACGGAAAGTGGGGTCACGTTTTCCTTATGCTCTTTCTCGCTTTAAAGACAAAACGCAGCCAAATTTCAATCTGGCCAGCTTAAGCGAATGGAGCTTGCTTAAGCCAGTTTGAAAATCTTTGGTTAAGACCTGTTTACGACTAGAAATAGACCTGAAATTTAATCGGTAATAGACCAAAACTGTTGAGTAAAACTAGTTTATTTATACTGGTGAAAATTTGTCTCCTTTGGCGTTACGGATTTGATATACGCTATATCTTCCTCACTGATATCCGGAACGAAAAACTCTGTTCCCCAATGTTCAGAGTCAAAAAGAGGTATCTCATTTTTACTCAAAGAAATTGAAAACCATTTTAGTCTCCCGTTTGTTTTTACATTCTTATATAACAGGTGGTTTGTGATCTCTTCTGTTTTGCTTCCTTTGATATGAGTAGTATTTCTCTCATTTACTCTTTCATAAGAGTCTTTGAATAACAGGGTCGTTTCCTTAATAATATCTTTCTCATCATTCCAACATTGAATTTCTATGATGTTTGATTGCTCGATAAATTTTCTCATTAAAAGAACCCAGTAATCATAATTTTCAGTTTCAGGGATTGGAAAGACATTAAATTCTTCAGTAAATGTAGGAACAGTAAAATGTAATTGATAGTTCATATTTCATTTCCTTCCTTTTTAGAGAAAATAAAGAAAATCGTTTTCCTTTCTTTGATTATAAATTATTAGTCAACAGTTCTTTTGAAAATTTTTTTTGAATTTAAATATATGTGCAAAATTCAAGTATAGACTTTGTGCACTTGAAGGGATCGGAGTGATAACCTAGAATTAAATTCAAGGTTCAAATGTAGAGAAAAATCTAGAATGTTCTAGTTCTAGAATCGTGTTTAACCCATAAGAACCAATAGGTTTATCCGTTCTAGGTTTCAGAATCTGGAGGTAACAATCATGGAAAAAATCCTGGAAGAAAAAGAGCAGCATGATCAGACATACACAACGAAAGAGACCTCGCGTCTGACCGGATTGAGTATCGATTTGCTTCGTCTTTATGAGAAAGAATTCAATTTGAACATACAACGCACGAAAGGGAATCACCGGAGATACAGTCAGGATGACATTGAGTTATTCGTAGAGATAAAGAAGAAGATCCAGGAACAAAACTGGAGTTATAAAATGGTGCTGCAGTGGTTAAACGGCAACGAAATAAAAATGGAATCACCTGCTGTTCAATCAGAACTAGAAAAAAAAGTAGATCTTCTTCAAGATATGGTTCAAGAATTACTCGCGAAATCAAAAGAAGATGATTTATTTAAACAGGCCCTGATTCAACGATTAGATCAACAAGACACATACATAAAAGAATCCCTGGAGAAGCGGGATCAACTGTTGTTAGAAAGTCTCGCGAAGTCCACAGAAGATCGAAAAAACTCTCGAACATTATTCCAGCGTTTGTTGAAAAGACCTTGAATGAACATGAAGCACAAGAAGCAAAAACATTCATGTAGCAGGAAAAAGGGGAGAAGAAAAAATGGCACATAAAATCACACTAACAGGCAAGCCGGTAAGTGCATTACGGTTGAAAAAGGATTTCTGTACATTCGATATGGAGGAAAAGGGCTCTCCAGCAGCCCCGAAAGGTCTCCCGAAAAGCTCAACGATTACCTATACCGTTTTTATTAACCAAAAGCAGTTAAAAAAAGCGGGATTAACAGAAGAAAACATTCAAAATCAGAAGATTACGGTACAGGGAGAACCTACACTGGACGTTCCCGTAGATGACTGTCCGGGCGAGATCGGTGTCACGTGCTTTCAAGTTTCTGTGATTCCAGAAAAACAAAAAGAAGAAGTGAAGGCAGAGAAAAAAGAAGAAGCGAAAGCAGAAGAGCTGCCAAAAGCACCGGAGGGCACCGAAGACTTTATGGAGCTAGAGCAGATCAAGGTGCCAGAAGAATTTTTGAAGTATCAGCCGAATCCGTATAAGACACAGCTGGTGATCGACCATGTAAAACAGTCCGGCATGTTGGATGAACCGATTACAATTAATCGGGAAACCAAGGTATTAACCGATGGATACAGACGGTATATTGTGGCTGAAAAACTAGAAATAAAAACAGTGCCTGTTATGTACGAAAAAATCAGTGTGGAAAGCTAAATAGCAAGAAAGAGCATAAGGAAAACGTGCTATCACTTTCAGTGTTAGACTAGGCAGAGCCTAGTGTTATCGCGATATCGCGAAAT